>DBGCYC010000051.1:0-16741 GCA_048390825.1 Candidatus Merdousia sp. | reverse complement strand
GGAGGGGATTGGCTATTTCCGCTTGCGGAAATGCCAAAGGGGGCGACAGTTAAGCCCCCTTTCTAAGCGACGCGCCCGGGGGATTTGGCGCAATGCTTTTGGCACTGGGCTGCGTTGCTACGGAATAAGCCGCACCCTCGCGTACCACAAGTACGCTTCGGCCGCGCCTTTTATATATTTATAAAGGGATAGCCTAATCGTAAATCTATACGTGGATAGCCCTATTGCGTGAGCAATGGGCGTAAGGGGGCTTGCCCCCTTCAATGGCCGGCACGCTTCGTGCCCGTAAGGGCGTAGCCCTTCAAAGGAAGCGGCACTGCCGCCCTTGCCCCGCATCCAAAATCATTGCGCCAAATCGAATAAGCTAAGGTTTTCAGAACGAATTTCGGAAACATTAACGAACCTCCCAAGAGGTTCGTTTTTTGTTGGGATTTGCAATGGGGATAGAAGTATTGGCGTAGCCAATCTTCGTAAGGGGGCTTGCCCTTCTATGGCACTGCGTCTCGCACCGGTATTGCCGCTGGCCGGCGCACCTTGCGCCCGCAAAGGCGCGCCAGGTCGAGATATGTCCCACATCGAAACGGCTACTGACGGCTTACGCAAATAACCCTCAAAAATGAAAGAGTATGCCCCAAAAACCGGCAAAAACTATGGCGGGATATTCGGAACGGTTCCGGATGTAAAAATGTATGGATTCAGGACGTTTTACGGCACACCTAAACAAGTTATCACTCAAACGCTTTAAGGATCTGCCGCGTTTACAGCTAAACATGGGGCATCATGATATTTCGCTCCTGCGTTCCAGATATGTCAACATGCGCGGAATATCGCATGCCGATACAAGAAAATTTTCAACTAACTACCATAGGGGAATGCCGTAGGATTCCCGATTATATAGGATATTTCATGAGTGTTGACATATGGTTTTGCACATCATTACCGTTCGGAAAGGAATTTAGAGAAAATACAGACAAAATGCTGAAAATATATTTCCCAATGAAAATTGATTTTCAAAAAGTAAACTATTATAGAGTTACAATTACGGAATCCGAGTTAAGCTCAAAATATAAAAATAAGCTTAATTGGGGAACTACGAACAAATGTATGAGACGCCCAATGCCAGCTTTAATAATCGCCCAATAGGGTGAAATGAATATATTTATAAACAAGTAACCTATAAATTTTTACTTTACAAAATAATTTGACATTTCAAAAATAAATTCATTCAAGACTACCTTCAAATTGAACGCATTGAGGAATACTATCATGGCCAAAATATTATTTCTTATTTTATCTATACTCGCGGCTGGGATTTTGTCGGCGGCGCCCGATTATTGGACGGGTGCTAACGGAACAGAAATGGCGCGCGTGGGCGATGCCGGAAATAGCGCGTATTCGTCTGAGACATCGCTTTACAACGGGCACGGAAGCGTCGATTACGTACAGCATAGGCAAATACGAGGTTACTGTATCCCAGTATATGAATTTCATTCAGTCCTTCGGTTCCAACGCATATGTGTCGATGTCCGAGACGTCCGATCCTTTGAATGTTATGCTTAAAACGGATATCGGAGATGTTACCATATATTCTGGGTTTTCCCATCAGCCCAATGTAATCGCCTACGACCAGGAAACGGGGCAATATAGCGTGATAAACAATCAGGGGCAAACTCCCATAACATATGTCAGCGCAATAGCGGGTGCACTTTATGCTAATTGGCTTACCAACGGCGCTGTCGCGGGCGCAGACTGTCTTACTGGCGTTTACGATTTCAAAACCTACGGATTTACCGCAGATGCTTTAAAAAATGCCGATAGGCGCGCTGGAGGATATATGCTTTGCAGCGTCGACGAGTGGATAAAGGCCGGCTATTATTCCCCCGAGTTAAACGGCGGCGAAGGCGGATATTATACCTTTGCCACGCAAAGCGACTCAGCCCCGACCCCTTCACTTCCGACCACAGAGGCGAATACGGCAAATATTGCCTCTAAAAATTATAATGATGCCGCTCACAGTAAATTTACCGATGTGGGTTCATATTCAAATTCGGCCAGTTATTACGGAACTTTCGATCAAGAGGGCAATGCTTCGGAATGGACAGACACCGCATATCCAGAAGGGGGAATGATTGCCATTCCAGAAGGGGTTGTAATAAGCGGAATAAGCGCGACTACTACTGTAGGCGACAACACTGGAATAGACGTAACCTTATTATTGGACGGAAACAAAGTGGACGCTTCCGGCGTCTGGTCGGGGCTGAGAATGGTTTATACAGAAGTCATACCGGAACCCTCGGCTTATGCGGTTCTTTTCGGTGCTTTAGCCCTCGGTTTTGTTGTTTTCCAAAGAAGAAAATAGCCTTTTAAAATATAAGAGATATGGTGTCTTCGGAATCGGAGGCACCTTTTTTGCATTGTCAAATATCATGAACTTGGTGCCTCGAGAAACATATATCCCTTTCAAACAAAGACAAATCCGTTTTACACCCCAAGTGCATTTATCTCATGACACATAATTGCACCAAAACCTTAAATATATTATATTTCATAAAAATTCTTTGCATTAATATAATATATCCTACAAATAACTTTATTTAGGTTAAAATATAACTATTTTAATAATATTATTGAAAAATATTGTATATAAAAAAATTACCTTATCAATCTTTTTGAGTTGGAGATGGCGTAAAGTTCTCAAGGTTTCTGAAACTGGAGTCATACGAAACACTTTTCTAAGAATTAATGAATTTTTAGACAAGCAGCTCTTTTGTACTTTTCCTGGGAATTGATAAAAACACAATCTCGAATATTTCCTATATCAAACCCTTTGAAAAAATGTAAGTTTCAGATATATTGGATTAAGGATAAAAACGCAAATTCAATCGCGCAAATTATTTAATAAAAAAATACACGATAAAAATCTGCAGCGAAGCCGCAACCATCACGTCGCATAGATTGTGTGTGACGCAATTTAAATATAAGAGATCTGTTTACTTTTATAAGACGATAAGAACATTCGACAAAACCGTTTCTTTTTGCGAATAAATTTCCGAATAACCAACTAGGCACGAACCGTCAGCCTGGCATGAGAGGTAAATCTCTTACGGCTATTACTTACGCAATACGACTATCCCTTCCCAAATCCCAAATAAAAACGAACCTCTCATGGGAGGTTTGTTAATGTTTCCAAAGTTCGGGCGGCACGGGCCGGTGCGAGGCGCACTGCCATAGAAGGGGGACAAGCCCCCTTACGCCCATTGCTCACGCAATAGGGCTATCCCTCGTATAAATCTAACGCTTGCGGAATTAATTCTGAAAACCATAGCTTTTCCGATTTGGCGCAATGAAAACGAAAGCTTATTTTATCCGAAGCGCAACAAGGCTATAAAATAAGGCTTTCGGGAAGGATAAAATGCGTCAGCATTTTATCCAAGATAGAAACAATACTTACACAATTGCTATTTAAGGGGGTAGGCGCATTGGCTTCGCCAATCGCCGTAGGGGACCCCTCAATGGCTGGCGCACCTTGCGCCTACCCCCTTAAATAGTAATTGTGTAAGTGTAATTCCTATCTTGGATAAAATGCTGACGCATTTTATCCTTCCCGAAAGCTTTATTTTATAACCTCGCTACGCTTCGGATAAAATAAGCTTTCGTTTTCATTGCGCCAAATCCCGGAAGCTAAGGTTTTCAGAATGAATTTTGGAAGCGTTAGATTTATATGGGGGATAGCCCTATTGCGTAAGCAATGGGCGTAAGGGGGCTTGCCACCTTCTATGGTTTGCGTGCCTCACGACTGGCAGTGCGCCTCGCACAGGCACTGCCACCCTCTTATAATAATTGGCCTCGCACAGGCGCCTTGCCGCCATTGCCCCGTATTCCAAATGGACTTGCCGGCTTGGTTGCGCCGCGCGCAATTCCTGCTGTTCCCGGGCGTACCTTACGCCTGCCTTGCGTCCGTTTGCGAAGCAGTCTTTCGTTATTTTACAAGAGATTACCCCCACTTTAAAACAAAGGCTTCCCCCATGGGAAGCCTTTGTTTTAAAGTGGAGCCAGCTGTCGGGCTCGAACCGACGACCTGATGATTACAAATCAACTGCTCTACCAACTGAGCTAAGCTGGCGCAAAAATATCTTAAATATGAGACGTTTTTTGATTTCCATTGGCAAGCATATTTTGAGAAATTTCCCCTTGGCGCGCACGGCGGAATGTGAAATGAAAGCCATTTGCCGCACAAGGCGGCGGCAATCCCGCCGCAAGGCCTCCCGGGCGCGTTTGACGCGCGGCGGGCGGCGCCGGAATATGGATTCTTAAAAGAAACCGGCACAGTTTTCCCAAACCGCCGTTTCGGCGAGCCAAGCCGTTGGAACGCATTGGGCGGCCGATGTATGCGCCGGGTGCGGGGCGCTGAACCTGCGAGCCGGGATTTCCTTGCCCTGAGGGGGAAAAAGCCCCGGGCCTGCACAGGCTCGGGGCTGGAAGAGCGATATCAGCGGGCGGTTATCCGAAAAGCCGCTCAAAGAACGACGGGCGCGGGACTTCCGCGGATTCCCAGCCCTTGCGCTCCGGCTCCCTGATGTACTCGTCGAGCTCGGGGCGGTTGGAGGCCCTCATGTTCTCGGCGTCCCATTCTATCCTGCCGCCAAACCTCTGCGCGAGCACGCCCAAAAGCGCGACTTCCGTTATCTGCGAAGCGTACTTGAAGCTCGAGCCCGCCTCCGGGCCGTCGCCCTTAATGGCGTCTATCCACTCGCAGTAGAGGCTGCCCTCGCGGACGCGGGGGATCACCCTGTTCTTCGCCTTGCCGCTGCGCTTGAATTCGTCGAAGAATTTGCTGTTTGTGAAGCGGGGGCTGTTGGGGCGCGCGCCGTGTTCGAGCGTGTGGTTGTCGCCTATCATGTACATGCCGCTGGTCATCGTGTTCTTGCCCTCGTCCATATCCCTGGGCCTTGTGACGGGGTGCCTGTTGCCGTCGTACCAGTACATCGTGACGGCTTCGCGCTTGTCGGTTTTGGGGAAGGTCCATTTGACGGTCGAGGAGTTCGGTATGAACACTTTCTGGTCGTATGAGCAGTCAGCGTCGAGCAGCTCAACTGTGCAGTCGCCTTTAAGGTCGAGAATCCAGACGGGCGCGTCGCCGGTGTGGCAGAACCAGTCGCCGAGCATTCCGGTGCCGTAGTCCCAGAAGCCGCGCCAGCTAAGCGGCGTGTAAATATTGTTGTAGTCGGCGTACTTGCCCTGATTGAGCCACATATCCCAGTTCAGGTTTGCGGGAACATTTTCCCTGTTGAGAGGGAATCCTTCCTTGGGCTTGCGGAAGTACGGGGTGGCCTTCGGGTTGCCGTTCCACCAGCTCGGGCCGCTGCACATTACGTGGACTTCGCGGACAGGGCCGGCAATGCCGGTGTCGTGCCACTCTTTGAGGAGCCTTATGCCCTCGGTGGCGTGCCCCTGGTTCATCATCTGGGTCTGAACCTTGTAGTAGCGGCGCGCCCTCTCGAGCTCGCGGCACTGCCAGATGTTGTGGACGAGGGGTTTTTGCACGCACACGTGCTTTCCGCACTGCATGGCGTCCAGAGTGATTTTAAAGTGCGAATGGTCGGGCGTGGAAACGCACACGGCGTCGATGTCCTTGCCCATTTTGTCGAGCATTACGCGGTAGTCCTGGAAAAACTGCGATTTCGGGTTTTCCTTTTTGTGCCAGCCGCTGAGGTTTGTGTTAACGTCGCAGAACGCCACGGCGTTTTCGCTCTTCATGCCGTTTATGGCCATACCCCCGACGCCGCCGACGCCGACGAAGGCGACGTTGAGCTTGCTGTTGGGCGACTTCGACGAGGCTATTGAAAACCTCGGCAGAACAAACGCGGCCGTTCCCGCCGTTCCGACGCTCTTTATGAATTTTCTTCTGTCCATTTTTATCCTTTTGATTTTGTGCAATACAGAGCGCCGAAATACAATCCGCCCCGCGAACCCGGTTCCGGCGCAAAAACGCTGTCCTCCCCCGTCGGGGGCGTTTTTAGAGAAAAAGAAAGGCTTTTCGGCCGGGCGTCAAGGCAATTCTGGCGCAAAAAAATCACCCGGCGCGTGGGTCTCCCCGGACGGCGGATACGCGCTCCGCGAGCGTCGGGTGCGAATAGTGGAATGCGCTGTACAGAGGATGGGGCGTGAGGTTGCCGAGGTTTTCCTTGTGGAGCTTTTCCAACGCCCCGCAAAGCGGCTCCCCCGACCCGCAGAGCTCCGCGGCGAAAGCGTCGGCCTCGTATTCGTTCCCGCGCGAAAACGCGTTGAAAACGGGCGTCAGCCAGAACGTGAACACCCCCGAGAACATAGAGTACATCAGCAGCACCGGCCCGAAACCGGAGGCCTCGCAGAAGCCGAAGCCCAGATAGAACCACTCGCTTTCCGAAAGCCACCCCATTATCGAGAAAGTCAGGAAAGTCATAGCGAACGAAAGCGCCATCATTTTCAGAACGTGGCCCTTCTTGTAGTGGCCGATCTCGTGGGCGAGGACGGCCTCGAGCTCGCGCGGAGCAAGCTGATCTATCAGCGTGTCGAACAGGATTATGCGCCTGAACCTGCCGAACCCCGTAAAGAAGGCGTTGGAATGCGAGCTGCGCCGGCTCCCGTCTATCACCTGTATGGCGCTCGCCCTGAATCCCCCCCTGTCGGCGAGGGCGAAGAGCGAATCGCGCAGTTCGCCTTCGGGCAGGTCGCGGATTTTGTTGAATATCGGCAGAATCAGCCTCGGGTACAGGACGACCATGGCCGCCTGAAACAGCGCGACCGCCGCAAACCCCCAAATCCACCACGTCGACGGAAACTCGCGCGAAAACCACAATATCAGCGCGAGAATCGGGGCCCCAAGCGCGACGCCCACCAGAAGCCCCTTTATCTTGTCGCTGATCCAGAGCCCGAGGGTGCCCTTGTTGAAACCGTATTCCTGCTCTATCACGAACTGCGAATACAGTTCAAACGGGATTTCCGGGAGCGAGAGGACAACCGCCATGAATATGAGGGTCAGCGACTGTCCCCATACGGAAGCCCCGAATACGTCCATGCCGAAGTCGAACATCGCCGGCAGTATCCACAGCGCGAGGACGACCGCCAGAAACGCCGCGGAACAGGCGTCCCAAATTGCCGAGAACTTCGCCCTGTCCACGGTGTACGATACGGCCTTTTTGTACGCCGCCAAATCGACGAACCGCCTGAACGGCGCGGGAACCTCGCCCGAGTGCGCCCGGACGCAGCGGATATTCAGCGCTTCAAGCCACGTGGACGCGGCGAGCTTCGCCGCCAGGAGGGCGAGCAAAACGATTACCGGAACCGTCATGGCCTACTTTACGAGCCTTTTCATGATCTCCAGGACCATCGCCGGGTTGGCTTTGCCCCTGGAAGCCTTCATGACGGGGCCGATGAGCGCGTTTATCGCCTTTTCGTTGCCGGCCCTGAACTGTTCCACGGCCTTTTGGTTGCCTCTTATCGCCTCCATGCAGAACGACTCGAGCTCCGAGCTGTCGCTGTTCTGCCTCAGCCCCCTCTCCAAAACTATGTCTTCCGGCCGACTGCCGGCGGCGAACATTTCGGCGAAAACCTCCTTGCCCATCTGCTTGGAAATTTCCCCGCCGTCGATTATCTCCGCGAGTTTCGCAAGGCTCTCGGGAGAGACTTTGGAGTCGAAGAGGCCCAGCCCGCGCCCCGTATTGGCGGAATCTCCGGACGCGCCGCCGTCCCCTTCCGGCCCGGAGCCGTCCCGAGCCTGTCGCCCGGCGATGAGCTCGCGGCGCAGGTCGTTCACCACGAGGTTTGCGATTGCCTTCGGATTTTTGGGATACGCGGCGACCGCGCGCTCGAAGTATTCGCATATCTCGGGGTCGTGGCACATGACGGACGCCGCCGAATACGGCAGCCCAAACTCCGACATGTACCTGCGCTGGCGGTCGAACGGCGCCTCCGGGAGCTCCGCGCGCACGGATTCGAGATACTCGCGCGAGATCCTGACGGGCATGAGGTCGGGGTCCGGAAAATAGCGGTAGTCGTGCGCGTCCTCCTTGGTGCGCATGGTCTGGGTGACGCGCAGATTCGCGTCCCAGCGCCTTGTCTCCTGCGCGAGCGGCACGCCCCTTTTCAGGCAGTCCGTCTGCCTCCGGATTTCGTACTCCACGCACTCGCGGGCGTTTGAGGGCGAATTCATGTTCTTCATCTCTATCTTCACCCCGAGCTCTTTCGAGCCCTTCGGGCGCACGGATATGTTGACGTCGCACCTCATCTGCCCCTTCTCCATGTCGCAATCGGAAACGCCGGCGAACGATATCGTGTTTTTGAGGGAGTTCAGATATGCGAAAACCTCGTCGCCCGAGTGCATGTCGGGCTCGGAGACTATCTCCATGAGCGGCGTCCCCGCCCTGTTGTAGTCCACGAGGGAATCGCCGGAAAAGTGCGTGAGCTTGCCGACGTCCTCCTCGAGGTGTATGCGGGTGAGCTTTACGACGCGGTGCGCCCCCATTTCGGAGGCGTCCGGCCCGGGGAGCTCTATTTCCACCCCCCCGCCCACGCAGAGGGGCTGGTCGTACTGCGACAGCTGGTAGTTTTTGGGGCTGTCGGGATAGAAGTAGTTTTTCCTGTCCCACTTGGTTATTTCGGGGATTTCGCACCCGAGCATCAGCCCGACTTTCACAGTCTTGCGTATGGCCTCGCGGTTGAGCACGGGCAGGACGCCCGGGAGGGCCCAGACGACCGGGTCGGTGAGGGTGTTCGGGGGCTCGCCGAAGCGGCAGCCTACGGGGGAGAACATTTTGCTCTTCGTCTTTATCTGGACGTGGACTTCGAGTCCTATGACGGCTTCGTATTCCATGGCGTTTTAAAATCAGAGGTTCGGTACGCGCGGGTCGAATCCGCGGGCGGCTTCGTAAGACGCCGCGAAAGAAAGCAGGTTCTGCTCGTCGAAGGCCTTTCCTATCATCTGGAGGCCGACGGGCAGCCCCTCCGACGAAAACCCGCACGGCACGGATATGCCGGGGAGCCCCGCGAGGTTGACGTTTATGGTGCAGACGTCGCTCAGGTACATCGCAAGCGGGTCGGAAGTTTTCTCGCCGATTTTAAACGCCGTAGTGGGGGACGTCGGCGTCATTATCACGTCGACGCGCCCAAAGGCGCTTTCAAAATCGCGGCGTATGAGGGTGCGGACTTTCTGGGCGCGCAGGTAGTAGGCGTCGTAATAGCCCGAGCTCAAGACGTAGCTGCCGAGGATTATCCTGCGCTTGACCTCCTCGCCGAAGCCCTCCGCGCGGCTCTTGAAGTACATTTCGGCTACGTCGGCAGCCTCCGCGCTGCGGCGCGTGTAGCGCACGCCGTCGTAGCGCGCGAGGTTCGACGACGCCTCGGCGGTGGCGATTATATAATAGACGGGTATGGCCAAATCCGTGTGCGGCAGGGAAATTTCCTCGACCTGCGCGCCGAGCGAGCGGCAGTCCGCGACGGCCTTTTCGACGATCGCGCGCACCTCCGGGTCGACGCCCTCCGAGAAATACTCTTTGGGCAGCCCTATCCTCCTCCCCTTGAAGGCGTCCAGGGAGAGGTTGGCCGCGTAGTCCGGAACCGCGGTTTCCATGCTCGTGGAGTCCTTCGGGTCGTAGCCCGCCACGGCTTCGAGCAGTATGGCAGCGTCCTTCACGCACCGCGCGAACGGGCCGATCTGGTCGAGGGACGACGCGAACGCCGCGAGCCCGTAGCGGCTGACGAGCCCGTAGGTCGGCTTCATTCCCACAACCCCGCAAAGGCCCGCGGGCTGGCGGATTGAGCCGCCCGTGTCGCTGCCGAGGCTCACGGCGCACTCGCCCGCGGCCACCGCCGCCGCCGAGCCGCCCGAGCTTCCGCCTGGAATCCTCGACAGGTCCCACGGGTTGCGCGTGCGCTTGAACGCGCTGTTTTCGCAGGAGGAGCCCATCGCAAACTCGTCCATGTTCAGCCGCCCCCAGAACAGCCCCCCGCGCGACTCCAGTTTTTCGAGCGCCGAGGCCGTGTAGGGCGAAACGTAGTTTTCGAGAATCCTGCTGGCGCATGTCAGCTTCTGCCCGCGCACCGCGAGCACGTCCTTTAGCCCGACGGGAATGCCTTCGAGCGCGCCGCGCTTTTCGCCGCGGGCCCTGCGCGCGTCGGACTCCGCCGCCGCCGCCAGAAGCCCTTCGTCGTCGGAGGACAGAAACGCGCCGACCCTATCGTCCACCGCGTTTTTTCTGCCTATAAAGGCCTCCGCGAGTTCGACCGCCGAAATTTCCCCTTTATCGAGGAGGGACTCGAGCTCCGATATCGTCTTGTAATAAAGTTCCATTTCAAAAAATTTTTTTGCGGGCCCCTATGCGTCGTCTACGACTTTCGGGACGGAAATCTGGTTGTCGCGGGCTTTGGGCGCGTTCATCAGGGCCTCGGAAACCGGCATCGCCGGCCCCTCGGCGTCGTCGCGCATGACGTTGTAGACGGCGCGCGCGTGGGCGCTGGGCTCCACGCCCGAAACGTCGATTTCGGAAAGCCGCTCGAAATATCCGAGTATCTGCCCGAGCTGGCGGGAATACGTCCGCCTCTCCTCGTCCGTGAGCTCGATTCGGGCGAGTTTTGCGACATATTCTATGTCTATGTTTGCCTTTTCCATTCCGCGAAAATCTCAAAATCGCCCGCGGTTTACAAGGAATTTTTTCCCCGGAGCCGGCGGCGTTCGGCGCCCCCGCAAAACCGCGGGCGGCGGAAAATATCGCGCGCGGCAATCAAAAATGTTGACATCGCCCGAAAAACGGGTTGCGTATATTGGCTTTAACAATTTTTTCACAAAGAGAGAATACACGCAATGAATCCCACATACAAACCCTCCAAGTTGAAGCGCGCGCGCCGCTGCGGGTGGCGCGCCAGAATGCAAACCCGCGGCGGACGCTCGGTTATCGCCGCCCGCAGGCAGAAGGGCCGCAAGCGCCTCGTAACGAAATAGGCGTACAAAGGCCGTGCGCTTCGGCAAAATCAACAGGCTGCGCTTGGCGAAAGACTTTGAGCTTGTCAAAGCTGACTCTACGAAGGCGGATTGCTCCGCCTTCGTCTTTTATCTGCGCCCGGCGCCCGAAAGGGAATTTTCGAGGCTCGCGGTGGTCGCAAGCCGAAAGGTCGGCGGCGCCGTCGAGCGCAACCGCGCCCGCAGGGCAATCCGCGAAATTTTCCGCAAAAACGCCCCGGAATTCAAAACTGCGTGCGACATAATAGTGTTCATGCGCCGCGGCTGGGAAAAGTTCGGGTTCCATTCGCTCGACGCCAAATTCGCCAGGGCCGCCCGCCAGGCGTCCGCCACGAAGCGCGATGCCAAAGCCTGAAACAGGCCCGCAGGGGAGGAAAATCCCGCGCGGCGTTCCGGCGGCCTGCGCGTGGCTCTGCGTGAGGTTTTACCAGATCGCCGTCTCCCCGGCTCTGCACGCTTTTCCGGGCTCCGGCTGCCGGTTTTATCCGACCTGCTCCGACTACGCGCTCGACGCGATACAAAAGCACGGCGCCCTGAAAGGGTGCCTGATGGCGCTGTTCAGGATACTCAGGTGCAACCCGCTGTGCCGCGGCGGGATAGACCCCGTTCCCGACAGGTTTTCGCTGCGGGGGCTGTTCAGGATAAACGCCCCCGCCCGGCCCGGCCGCGCCGGGAGCGATTAGGGCCGTAGCGCGCCGGGGAGGCCGGAGCGCCGGAAAATTTCCGCAGGCGCCCGCGCATAAAGCCCGGGGAAAACCCCCGGCAAAAACGGCGCGCTTTCCCCCGCCCTGCGCCCGCGGAAAATCGCCGGCCGGCCCCGGCGGCGGCGAAAAAAAGATTGATTGCCCGCGATCCTTCCTTAAAAAGAGCCGAATACAATTTTTAATCGAGACAAAACTCCGCGCCGATCCGCGCGGACGACTGCAAAAATGGACAAGAAAAACACCGTAATAGGGGTAATCCTCCTGATGGCGGCGATGTACTTCATGTACGATTCGTCCGTAAAGGAGGCCGCTGCGGAAAAAAGCGCCCGCGCGGCCCGCGCCGAGCGCGCGGCAACCCCATCTGAAACCGCGAACGCCCTCCCCGCCCAAAAGGCTCAAAAACAGTCGCCCTTCGCCCCCGACGAAAACATACCCGAAAAAATCGTCTCCCTCGAAAACGACAAAATCCGCATAAACTTCACAAACAAGGGGGGGGCGATAAGAAATGTCGAACTGCGCGACTATCCCGAGGCGCAGGGCTCCAAAGACCCGTTTGTATTCAACGATATCGACACCCGGATCCCCGCCATGGGGCTGGCGTTCTTCAATCCCGACGAGGGGGAAATACCGGTTCCGATACAAAAATCCTTCGCGCTCGTGGACTCCTCAAAAGACTCCGTGACGTACAGGCTCAGAATCGAGAACAGGTTCGACATCACGCGCAAATACCAGCTCGTCAAAGCCGGCGAAATCGACGCGGCCCCCTACACCGTCGCAACCGCGACCTCAATAAAAAACATCTCCTCCGAGCCGCAGTCGATAGGAGAAGTGTTCCTCTGCCTCGGCGCGGTGCCGCCTACTGAAAGCGACGTCTACGGCACGAACCTCGCCGTCGCGTTTTTCGACGGCGGCGGGAGCCACTTCCTGAAATCCTCGTCGTTCGTGGATTCGTCGGGTTTTCTGGGGATAGGGAAATCGCGCGCCAAATACTTTGAAAGGCTCTCGCTCTACCCGATAACGTGGGGGGCGGTCAAAAACCAGTTCTTTGCAGCGGTCTTCACGCCGGAAAAAATCGCCTCAAACGGCGGGTACGCCATACCGATTTCGATAAACCTCAGGGACTCCAACAAGTACATGCGCAACGCCGTCGCGGGCTTCATGGGCTTCGAGGCGGAAACCCTCCAGCCCGGGCAGGCCTGGAACCTCGGCGGGTCGTACTATGTCGGGCCCAAGGAGCTCGACAGGCTATATTCCCTCGGCGCCGACCAAGAGGACGTGATGAACTACGGCTGGTTCGGATTCGTCAGCCGCCCGCTTTCGCGGCTGATGAACTGGATACACTCGTGGGTTTCGGAAGTCTCGCCGAACTGGGGGTGGGGCTGGTCGATAGTGATTTTGACGGTCATAGTGAGGGCGGTTATATGGCCGCTCACCTCAGTGCAGATAAAGTCCGCCCAGCGCATGGCCAAGCTCCAGGAGCCCCTGAAAGCCATACGCGAAAAATACAAGGACGACCAGAAGAGGGTGCAGCAGGAGACCATGAAGCTCTACTCCGAATACGGGATAAACCCGCTGGCGGGGTGCCTGCCGATTTTCATACAGCTGCCGATTTTCATAGGGCTCTACTACATGCTCCAGACCTCGTGCGAAATCCGCTTCGCGCACTTCCTCTGGATTAAGGATCTCGCGCGCCCCGACACAATCGAGGCCCTGCCCTCCGTGTTCGGCATACCGCTGCACCTGCTCCCGCTGATCAACGCCGCGGTGACCTTCCTGCAAATGCACATAACCCCCACGCCCTCGACCGACAAAACCCAGGCGTGGATATTCAAGCTGATGCCGGTGATAATGCTCGTGTTCTTCTACACGTTCCCGTCGGGCCTCGTCCTGTACTGGACGGTTCAGAGCCTGATAGGGATATTGCAGGCCGTCATCGTCCGCCGCGGGGCCGACAGGGTCGTGCTCAAAAAGCGCGACAAGCCCGGATTCATGCAGAGAATGCAGGAGGCCATGGAGCAGGCCCAGGCCGCCCAGACGGCGCGCGGCCCCGAATTTGAAAAGCTGCCCCTCAAAGAGCGCCTGAGAATCGCCCGCGAGGACGCCGCCAAGGCGCGCAGGAAGCTCAAGGACGAAAGGCTCAAGGGGACCCTCTACGAGCCCCGCAAGAAAAACCCCGGCGGGCGCTCGACGCCTCCCAAGAGGTAGGCCGAATTTCCGTGAACAAGAAAATGTGATGCAAAAAATCCGCAATTAAAAAGGAGAAACCAAAAGATGTCCGGTCACAGCAAATGGGCTACAACAAAAAGGCATAAGGCCGCTATCGACGCCAAGAAAGGCAAGATTTTCAGCGCCCTTAGCAAAGATCTAACCCTCGCCGCCAAAGACGGCGGCGGAGACCCCTCCACCAACGCGCGCCTGCGCATGGTCATACAGAAGGCGAAGGCGGCCAACATGCCCGCAGACAACGTCGAAAGGGCCATCAAAAAGGGCACCGGAGAGCTCCCCGGCGTGGTCTACGAACAGCTCCTCTACGAAGGCTACGGCCCGGGCGGAATCGGCATAATAGTGGAAGTGACCACCGACAACAAGAACCGCGCCGCAAGCGACGTGCGCTCGACCTTCACCAAAAACGGCGGAAACCTCGCCGCCCCCGGCGCGCTGCAGTTCAACTTCACGAAGCAGGGCCAGTTCATAGTAAGCGCCGAAAAGGCGACCGAGGACGCCCTAATGGACTGCGTGCTCGACGCCGGCGCCGAGGACATAAAAAACAACGGCGACTACTTTGAAATCCTCTGCCCCGTCGCCAATTTTGCGCAGGTGGGCGTCGCCCTTGAAAAGGCCGGCATTGAAACCGAGGATTCGGAGCTCGCATGGATACCCAACAATCTCGTGTCCATAACCGACCCCGAGATCGCCAGAAAAGTCGTGAAGCTCACCGAGGCGCTCGACGACCTCGAAGACGTGCAGAACGTCTATTCAAACGACGACCTCGACGGCTCGCTCTCCGAATAGCGGCGGGCCCCGCAGGCCTGCGCGCGGGCACGGCCGCCCGCGCGCGGGATGCGCCCGAACGCATGCGGGCGCGGAAAAAACGAACGCAACGGCGCGCCGGGCGCGCTCAACGCCGAACGCCCGGGGAAAAGCATGAAAAAAAACCTATTTGAAAAAGTCTGGCAAAAACACGCCGTAAAGGAACTCCCCGACGGCTCCACGCTCCTGCTGGTGGGCGCTCACCTGCTCCACGAGGTGACGAGCCCCCAGGCCTTCGGAATGCTCCGCTCTCTGAACCTCGGGGTCAAATATCCGGAGCGCACTTTTGCGACGGTGGACCACATCATTCCGACGGACGACCGCACGGAGCCCTACGCCGACGCCCGCGCGTACGAGATGCTCCAACACATCCGAAAAAACTGCGCCGACTACGGGATAAAATTCTTCGACACCCCCTCCGGCGCGCAGGGGGTAATCCACATCGTGATGCCCGAGCAGGGGATAATCCACCCCGGAATGACCGTCGCCTGCGGGGACTCGCACACGGCCACCCACGGGGCGTTCGGCGCGATAGCCTTCGGAATCGGCACGAGCCAGGTTCGCAACGTGCTCGCCACCCAGTCGCTCTCGTTTAAAAAGCTCAAAGTACGCCGCATAAACGTTGACGGAAAGCTCGCCGCGGGCGTCTGCCCCAAGGACGTCGCGCTCTATATAATACGCAGACTGGGCGTCAACGGGGGGCTCGGCTACGCCTACGAGTTCGGCGGAAAGGTATTCGACGACATGTCTATGGAGGGCCGCATGACGGTCTGCAACATGGCCATCGAGGGGGGCGCCCGCATAGGCTACGTCAACCCCGACGAAAAGACTTTCGCCTATCTGAAAGGCCGGCCCTACGCCCCGAAGGGGGAGGATTTCGACAGGGCCGTAGAGTACTGGAAAACCGTCGCCTCCGACGAGGGGTGCGAATACGACGACGTGGTGAATTTCGACGGGGCGGACATAAGGCCGTCGGTGACGTGGGGTGTCAACCCGTCGCAGGCGGTGTTCATAGACGAGAAAATCCCCTCGCCCGAATCCTTCCCCGACCCCGCGCAGCGCAAGGAGGCCGCCGACGCTCTCGCGTACATGAAGCTTGAGCCGGGAGCGCCGATTGCCGGAACGCCCGTGGACGTCGTATTCATAGGCTCCTGCACAAACGGCAGGCTCTCGGACTTCGAGGAGGCCGCCGAATACCTGAAAGGCAAAAAGGCGGCCTCCGGCGTAAAGGCGCTCGCGGTTCCCGGTTCGCAAATAGTCGACAAAATCGCGCGCGAAAAGGGGCTCGACAAAATTTTCCGCGACGCCGGCTTTGAATGGCGGCAGGCGGGGTGCTCAATGTGCCTGGCCATGAACGCCGACAAGCTCGTCGGCGACCAGCTCTGCGCTTCCACCTCCAACCGCAATTTCAAGGGCAGGCAGGGCAGCCCGACGGGCCGCACCGTCCTGATGAGCCCCCGCATGGCCGCGGCCGCGGCCGTGGCCGGGAAAATCTCCGACTGCCGGCAATAGGCAATCCCGCATAAAAAAGCCGCCGTCCAAACGGCGGTTTTTTTTGCGTTCCCACCTGCCGGCTCCGGTATCGCGCCGCAGGGTTTGAGGTGAAGAATCGGACATTTGAGGGAAAAAGATTTGATATTTGGATATATCCCGCATCTTGCGGAACGCGACTGCGGGGCGAACCGACTTGTCAGGCGGCCGAAATTATTTTTCCCGCGAAGTCCTGTTTTTTTTCCTCAAACATTCGATTTTTTGCAGATTGCCGGCACGGACGGCGATTTCCCCCCTCAAACCAATCCCGAAAACGCAACCCCGCCCGCAGCCTCCATGCTTTGGCGACTTTCGGAGGGTTTTGGCGGCTTTCGGCGATTCCTCAAACCTTTTGAGTAAAATCTCTCCGGTGTATCGCGCCTTTGACATGGCGCGCCAAACGTCTGGCCTTTTTTAACGCGATTCCTCTCCGACCCCTTTCCTGCAAGGGGATAAAAAAAGGCTCCGATAGGCGTTTGCAGAG
>DBGCYC010000050.1:0-7445 GCA_048390825.1 Candidatus Merdousia sp. | reverse complement strand
GTATCCAAAATCATTGCGCCAAATCGGGTAAGCTAAGGTTTTCAAAATGAACTTCGGAAGCGTTAACGAACCTCCTGTGAGAGGTTCGTTTTTTGTTGGGTTTTGTGAAGGGGATAGGCGAATTGCGTGAGCAATCGCCGTAAGGGGCTATGCCCCTTATATGGCCGGCGCACCTTGCGCCCTCCTTCTATGGCAGTGCGCCTCGCACCGGCCCGTGCCGCCCGAAGTCTATGTATTATAGCGAACCTCCCAAGAGAGGTTCGTTATATATTTGTATTCGGAAAGGGGATAGAAGTATTGGCGTAGCCAATCTTCGTAAGGGGTTTACCCCTTCTATGGCCGGCGCACCTTGCGCCCCCTTCTATGGGAGTGCGCCTCGCACCGGCACTGCCGCTGGCTGGCGCGCTTCGCGCATGCTTTTTTTGGGGGGGCAAATTAACTGTTAACTATTTTGCCTCAACCAATGGGTTGACGCCGACGGGGATTTGGGGAAATAGTAGGGCTTTCAAAGACAAACCGCCAATTATGAAAATCGACCCGTCCACGCTGAAAATAACCGACATGCGTTTCGCCGACATCGACGGCGCGCCGAAACGCTGCACGCTGATAAAAATCTACACGAACCAGGGAATAGTGGGATACGGCGAAGTCCGCGACGCCTCAAGCAGGACTTACGCGGCGATGCTCAAAAGCAGAATCCTCGGCGAAAACCCCTGCAATGTCGAAAAGATTTTCAACCGCATAAAGCAGTTCGGCGGGGACTCCCGGCAGGCCGGCGGCGTGTGCGGGATAGAGGTCGCGCTGTGGGACATCGCGGGCAAGGCGTGGGGGGTTCCCGTCTGGCAGATGCTCGGCGGAAAGTACCGCGACAAAATCCGCATATACTGCGACACCGACAGCGAGGGCGGCGGGCGCGACATGGGCAGGGCGCTCAAAGACCGCATGGCGCAGGGGTACACATTCCTTAAAATGGACTTGGGAATAGAGCTTCTTGCGGGCGTCGAGGGCGCGCTCTGCGCCCCGCTCGGCTTTCTGGAAAAGATGCGCGAATACAAAAAGACGGTATTCTCCACGCCCCACGGCTCGATAGACCCGCGCGCAATGCGCGGAGAGGCGTACGATCTCTTCAACACCGCCCACCCGTTTACGGGAATCCACGTCACCGAAAAGGGGCTCGACTTCCTTGAAAAATACATGGCCGACGTGAGGGCGGAAATCGGATACGAAATCCCGCTTGCGATAGACCACCTTGGGCACATTCCCGTTGAGGACTGCATAAAGCTCGGCAGAAGGCTCGAAAAATACAACATCTCGTGGATGGAAGACCCCGTGCCGTGGCAGTACACCGACCAGTATGTCCGCATGGCGCAGGCGACTACGACCCCGCTCGCCACCGGCGAGGACATCTACCTCAAAGAGGGCTTCAAGCCGCTGCTGGAATCCGGGGCGCTCGCCGTGGTGCACCCCGACATTCTCACGGCGGGCGGAATCCTCGAAACGAAGAAAATCGGCGACATGGCCGAGGAATGCCACACCGCCATGGCCATTCACATGGCGGAAAGCCCGATAGCTTGCATGGCCGCCGTCCACGCGGCCGCGGCGACGCGCAATTTTACGGCGCTCGAAGTGCACTCGGTGGACGTCCCGTGGTGGGACAGCCTCGTAAACGGGCTTCCGAAGCCGCTTGTAAACGACGGCTACATAGACGTTCCGAATACTCCGGGGCTCGGAATAGAGTCGCTCAACGAACGGCTCATAAAAGAAAAGCTCCACCCGGACTTCCCAGAGGCGTGGGCCGACACCTCCGAATGGGACAAAGAGTGGGCCAACGACCGCCGCTGGTCCTGACCCCGCCTCCCCGCCGCGCCCCGGTGAAAACCCTCCGCCGCGCGGCGCCAAACGCGAACCCCCAAAGGCGGCCGCGCCGCGGCCCGCAAAAAAAATGGCGACGAACTCGAAAGAAAACCCGGTATTCCAGTACAAATGGCTGCTCGTTGGGCTGCTTTGGTTCGCGTATTTTCTGAACCAGGGCGACCGGCAGATTTTCAACACGGTAATCCCGCTGATAAAGGCGGATCTCGGCCTCACCGACTACGACATCGGCGACATCGTGATGATATTCACGGCGGTCTACGGCGTGCTCGTGCCGGTGTCCGGATTTTTGGGCGACATTGTTTCGCGCAAGTGGATAGTGGTGTGGTCGCTTTTGATATTCAGCGCGGGGACGCTCTGCACGGGCTTTGCCGGGGGAATGGCGCTTTTGATACTCTTCCGCAGCGTGGCCACCGGCGGCGGCGAGGCGTTTTACTTTCCCGCGGCGACGTCGCTTTTGAGCCAGCTGCACTCGCACACCCGCGCGACGGCGCTCTCCATACACCAGACTTCGCTCTACGTCGGGATAATTGCGAGCGGATTTATCTCCGGGTACATAGGCGAGCGCTATGGCTGGCGGGCGGCGTTCTACGCGTTCGGTTCGGTAGGGGTGCTCTGGGCGGCGCTCTGCATGTTTGCGATGCGCAACACCCCCATGCCCGCGCCGTCCGGCGCTTCCCCCCGGGATTCCGGAAAGGTAAAATTTTCCAAAATGCTCTCGGCGATTTTGAGGAGGCGGACTTTCTACTGCCTCGCGCTCGCGTTCGCATGCCAGTGCTTCGTAAACGTCGGCTACAACACATGGATGCCTTCGTACCTGCACGAAAAATACGGAATGTCGCTTTCAATGGCGGGGCTGAACTCGATGCTCTGGCACTTCGCCTTCGCATTTTTCGGCGTCATGATCGGCGGAAAGCTGTCGGACGCGTTTTCGGGAAGGTTCAGCCGGTCGAGGATGTGGGCGGAATTTCTGGGGCTGTTTCTGGCGGTGCCCTTCATATTCCTCTGCGGGTATACGGATTCCTTCTGGGTGTGCTGCGCGGCGATGGCCGGCTTCGGTTTTTTCCGCGGCGTATACGACTCCAACCTCTTTGCCGCGCTCTTCGACGTCGTGGAGCCCCGCTACCGCGCCACGGCGTCGGGGCTTTACCTGTCCTTCGCGTTCGTGACGGGGTCTGTGGCGCCCAAGCTCATGGCGTACATCAAGGAGGCCGCCGGCTTCAGCGCGGGGATAATGTCGCTTTCTGCGGCTTTTCTGCTGGGCTCCGTATTCGTGGCGGCGTCGATGCTCTTTTTCTTTGACAAAGACCGCTGCGCGGAAAGGGAATAATTTTTTTAAGGCTATGAGGGAACTATTCAACCTAAACGGAAGGACGGCGCTCGTCACGGGCGGCGGGCAGGGCATAGGCCGCGCGATAACGCTCGCGCTCGCGGAGTTCGGGGCGGACGTGGTGATAAATTTCCGCGGCAACGAAGAGCTCGCCGAACGCACGGCCTCCGACGCCCGGAAATTCGGGGCCAAGGCGCTATTGTGGAAATTCGACCTCGCCCGCGCCGGCGCCGACGCGGAGTGGGCGAAATTTTCCGGCGAGAACGCCTGCCACGCCGACATACTCGTCGCCAACGCCTCCATGCAGGTGCGCGCGCCGTTCGACGAGGTGACCGACGAAGACTTCGAGGCGCAGATAAACGTCAACCTGCGCTCGACGCTCCGCCTGATAAGGGCCGTCGTCCCGGGCATGGCGCAAAACCGCTGGGGGCGGATACTCTGCATAGGCTCCGTCCAGCAGGAGAGGCCGCACAAGGACATGTGCGTTTACGCGGCGTCGAAGGCGGGGCTCGTGAACCTCGTGAAAAACCTCGCCCCGCGCCTTGCGCCTATGGGAATCACCGTAAACAACCTCGCCCCGGGCGCGATAGCCACCGCCCGCAACAGCGGCGCCCTCGCCGACGCGGAATACAGGAGGGCCGTGGAGTCGAACATACCGCTCGGGTACGTCGGGGAGCCGCGGGACTGCGCGGGCGCCGCCCTGCTGCTCTGCTCCGACGCCGGCAGGTACATAACGGGCGCGGACTACTTCGTGGACGGCGGGCTCGGCCTCCGCTTCTGAAATTTGAACACACGTACAAGACAAACCCCAGGAAAATGAGCGTAGACCAATACAAAAAAGAAGTCGGGATGATGAATCTCGAAAAACTCATAGAAACGAGAGAATACAAACCGACGTGCGACTTTCCGATACCGGCAAAAGAGCTTCTCGAGAGGTTCGAGCGGCTGTACACCGGCGCGGTTAACGATGTCATGCGGGAATTCTGCCTGCTGAACCAGGCCCTGCCCGGGCACATAAAGCCCCTGCGCGAGTACCGGACCGTGGCCGGGTTTGCGTTCACGGTAAAGAGCGCGCCGAACGTGATGATACGCGGCGAAATGGAGTTCAGGACGCAAATGCTCGACGAGCTCGGCGAGGACCACTTCGTGCTCTGGGACACGAGCAAAGACGAGGAGGCCACGCTGTGGGGCGGCGTCATGACCGCAACCGCCAAGGGGAAGAAGGTCAAGGCCGCGTGCATCGACGGCGGCATACGCGACACCCACCAGATCCTCGAGGCCGACTTCCCGGTATTCTACAAGTACAGGATTTCAAACGGCAGCCTCGGCAGGTGCCTGATCACGCACTACCAGGTTCCGATCCTGATAGGCAAAGCCATTGTCCGCCCCGGAGATGTCGTGCTCGGCGACATCGACGGCGTGCTGATAGTGCCGCGCGACGCGGCGTACGACGTGCTGCTGCGCGCGGAGGAAATCAGGAACAACGAGAAAAAGATTTTCGGCTGGGTGAAGGAGGGCCAGAGCGTGCGCGAAATCACCGAAAAAGGCGGATATTTCTGATCCGCAGCCCGCTTTCCCAATACCCTGCCAGGCGTTTTTTTCCGCGGAGGCTTCCCCTTTGGGGAAGCCTTTTTTGCCGCGCCGGTGCGCGGAAAAGGAGAAAAAGCAGAGGAGTCGCCTTAAATTTAACTGTTGGAATATAAAGTGTAATATAATCATTGTATCAGGTAGAATCGGGCTGTATATTGGCAATATCTTAACGGAAAACATTGTGAAATATGAAAGCGATAGCCTATAAATACGTGTCTTATCTGTTATCTCCCGAGCTTAATATATTTAAAAAATATTTACGCATGGGAGTTTCACTCGCGGCCGCCGCCGCGGCCCATGCGGTTTCCGCCCAGTACGTCGATTTGTACAATTCCAACACAGGGTCGAATTTCAGCGTAAACGACGGATCCGGCTGGCACCTCGGCTCCTATGACGGCCAGGTCTACGCGGGTTCGATAAACTCCTCAAACAACAACCTGCACATACAGGTTGTCGGAAACTCCTCCAACATAGGGCAGTTCTCCGAGGCCGTCACCGCGCACGACCTGGCCTTCGCCATCGGCTCGAACGAAACTTCCGCATGGGGGTGCGCATTCTATTTTTATGGTGGCGCATACGCCACGGGGGACATGGAGTTAGAAAACATATCCGGAAAATCGTTTGTCATTCAGTTGCGCGGAGGAAACAAAACTTTCAAAATAGACGGGGATTTCAACGTCGGCGCAAATTCCAACGCATACATGGTAATACACTCCGCCCAATCCGGTTGGCAGATCGGCGGGGACTTCAACATCGGCACGAGAGGGAGATTTTATATCTCGGGGTCGTCAACGTCCTCTTTTAGCGTGTCCGGCGTTTTGAGCCTCGGCGGTACGACATTGGATCTCGCCAAACACGATTCCGGCGGCAGCGGCGAGAAAAACGAGCTCGTCGGCGGGCTGTCCGGAAGCGGCAGGTTGCAGGTGGGCAACACGTCAACATCTCACAATCTGACGTTTACCAACGGAGGGGTTTCGGAATTTTCCGGAACTTACGCCACGCAAAACGGGGCCGGCGGCAAACTCGGCATAACAATGAACGCCAATTCGGACTCCGGCAAACAGACGCTGAGGTTCAACAGTGTCTCCGATTACTCGGACGAAAAATCTTTCTCCGCCGCCGATATCGGGAACGTGTCGGTCCAGTGGGGCGAACTGAACCTTGGAATGCACTCGGGAATGAGCGCGGGCGCGCTCTCGATTTCAGGCCAGAAATCCGTGTTCAGCGTGGCGGGCGTCGACGGAGACGCGGAAGGCGGAACCGCGAGGTTTTCGTCGCTCGACTGGCAGGGCGGAGCCATAAGGGTCGACTTTACGGAGCTCGCCGCCGACAGGATAGACGTATCCGGGGAGCTAAACGTCTCATCAGCTTCCGACTGCGCGCTGGCCTTGAACGTTTCGGCGATAGACCTCGGAATGTGGCTTGAAGCGGCGGAAGTGTCGTACCTCGACTACACCATACTGTCGTTCAATACGGGCTCCTCAAATCTGACGGCCGACATGGTCAGCGAAATGCTATCCCATGACGAAAAAATAAACGTCCAAGTCCTTGATGGCGATTTCGCGAACGGGCTGCTCACCGTAAGGCTTGGCATGGTTCCCGAACCGGCGGCGGTGGCGGCGGCTCTCGGCGCGATCGCCCTGGCTTTCGCAATCCGCCGCAGGGTGGGGTAAAACAAAAAAACAACGCGGGCGCGGGGGGCCTCGGCTTCCGCGCCCTTGGCATAGCCAAACGGGCCGACGGGTACGCCATTGGCAACGTCCATGTTTTCCGAGGCGGCCACGCAGTTTGTGCGCAGCGCAACCGCTCTATCGGGCGCAGGCCGCTTTAATAGAATCCTATCTATTTGTTGGGTTCACTGGAAGATGGTTTATTTGGCGCGTATTTTGCGGGCCCGCTTTTAAGCGAAAAATTTTTTTACGGGCCAATATATATTAATAATGGAACGTGGGCGCGGTTTGCTGGTCTGCCGCCCTCGGCGCAGTCGCGGGTAAAATGAACAAATAGCCGCTTGACCCTTGCGAAAATCATGGCGGGCGCGTTGAAAGCCGATTTTGGGGGCGTGGAGCTTGGGTTGAACGTCAAAATGTCGTACTTTGCCCAGCACCAGGCCGAAGAGCTCGACAAGTCGAACAGCGTTTTGGAGGAGGCCCTTTCTGCGGCCCCGATGGATCGCAAGGGAGAGGTCAGGGGGCTGCTCGGATCGTTTTTGTTCACGGGCGACGACGTTCTCAAAAAGGTCGGGGTTCTTTCCGGCGGGGAGAAGAACAGGCTTGCGCTCGCAAAAATGCTTTTGCGCGACTTCAATTTTCTGCTGCTGGACGAGCCGACGAACCACCTCGACATGGAGTCCAAGAGGATTCTCGCCGATGCGCTCGCGGCCTACGGGGGGACGTACCTTATAGTCAGCCACGACAGGGCGTTTCTCGACCCGATCGTGGACATGGTGTACGAGCTCTCTCCGTCGGGCTTGCGCGCGTATCCTGGCAACATGAGTTCTTACGTTGAAAAAATCCGCGCAGAGGGGCGGCTGAGCCTGAAGAATGCGCCTGCGTCCAAAAAGCCGGCCTCCGCGTACAGGGAGCGCAAGGCCGAAGCCGCGAGGCGTCGGGCGGAAATTTCCGCGCTCAAAAAAGATGTCGCGCGGCTGGAG
>DBGCYC010000049.1:0-4486 GCA_048390825.1 Candidatus Merdousia sp. | reverse complement strand
GAAACCTACGACGACATCATACTGATGGAGGACACCATCGGGGACGACGTCAAGTGGCTCGTGGAGGGCGTGCAGTACAGCATTCTCTTCGTGGACGGCAACCCCGTATCGATAGAGCTGCCCAACAACATGGAGATAAAGGTCGCCGAGGCGGCCGAGGGGCTCAGGGGCGACACGTCGTCGGCCCCCACCAAGCCCGTCACGCTCGCAAACGGCGTCGTTATCCAGGTTCCGCTCTTCATAAAGCAGGGCGACGTTGTGAAGGTTCGCACCGAGGACAACACCTACGTCAGCAGGGCGTAGGCTCTCCGGCCGCGCCTGCGCAGGCGCGCAAGCCCGGGAAGAACTGCATTTCCGCCATATGGAAAAATCCGGCACAGGCATAAGCAAGGTCGGCATGAAGGCCTCCGATTTGCGCGGCATATTGGAGTACGTTCCGATTTACCGCGGGCAGACTTTCGTCATAGCGATCGACGGGGCGATAATCGCGGGCGCGAATTTCGCAAACGTCGTCACCGACATCGCGGTTTTGCGGAGCTTGGGAATAAACGTCGTCCTCGTGCACGGCATAGGCAGGCAGCTCTCCGAGGGCGCGCGCGAGCGCGGCATAGCCGTAAGCGACGTCTGCGGTGAAAAGCCCGTGGACGACGCGACGCTTTCGCTATCCCGCAAAATATCGGGATTCGTGGCGCAGGCGGTTGCCGACGCGTTTTCCGCGCGGGATTTGCGCTGCGTTTCGGCGAACGTCGTAAGGGCAACGGAGGTTGGGATAATTTCCGGCGTAAACTATCTCAACGCCGGAAAGCCGGAGAAGATAGACTTCAAGGCGATTTCCGACCTGCTGTCGCTGGGAATGGTCCCGGTTTTGTCGCCGGTGGCCGTCGACAGGCGCGGAAGGGCTTTCAGGCTCAATTCCGACGCCCTCGCCTCGGAGGTCGCGGAGGGTCTGCGGGCGACAAAGCTCATATATCTTACGTCGTCTTCGGGAATACTCGCGGACAATCCGCACCCCAAGGCCTTCCCGGTCGAGGAGCTGCGGGGGCTTGTCGAGAACTCGCCGGAGTCCGTAAAGCCGGAGCTTCTCTCGAAATGCCGCTGCGCCCTGATGGCACTCGACGGCGCCCACACGCGCAGGGCGCACATTCTCGACGGCGACGAGTTCGCGTGCCTGCTGACCGAGCTTTTCGAGAAAGTCGGGTGCGGCACGATGATTTACGCCGACGAGTACCAGAAGATACGCCGCGCCACACCCGACGACGCCGGCGCAATATACCATATCTCGGAGGTTTCGGCGCGCACCCAGAACCTTGTATACAGGCCGCTCGAGGAGATACGCGAAAACATTTCCAGCTATTTTGTCTACGAGCTCGATTCCAGCATAATTGCGATAGTCAGCCTGCTCGACATCGGCGGCGGGGCCGCGGAGCTCGCAAGCCTGCACGTCCAGCCGTTTTACCAGGGCAACGACGTCGGGACGCGAATGGCGGAGTTCATTGAGCGCGAGGCCCGCAGGGCGGGGTTCGCGCGCCTGTTCTGCCTGAGCACCAAGAGCGCGCCGTTTTTCACCGACGTGTGCGGATTTTCAGAAGTCTCGCCCGAAAAACTCCCGAAGGCGCGCTTTGAAAAATACGTTTCGAGCGGCCGGCATTCCAAGGTTTTCGTGAAAGATTTGTGACGCCTGTCAACTCGTGGAAAGCGGTTTTTGGGGCCGGAATTTCAAACGTTTGAGAAAATGCTTGTATTTTGCAGGGAACCCCTTATTTCAAATTTAAAACAAAGAATAACAATGAGAATGTCGATTTTTCCCAAAAACCTTTGCATTTGCGCCGCCGTATTCGCTATGGCCGCCGTTTCGCATGCTGAAAATTACGAGTTCAACGCCACGTCGGAGAATTGGGTTTCATGGAACAGCGAATCCACATGGACTCCATCCGGGGTGCCCGGCGCGTCGGACAACGCAATCATTTCCGCGTCATTGCCCGGAACCGTCGAAATAACGCTCGGCGATTTTGCCGAAGCCGGCAACATAACCGTCGACGGGCTTTACATAGGGGCGAGATTTTATATAGGCACGTCTTCTTCCGGATCCACCCTGCACGGCAACCTCACCATAGGCGATACCTACATGCTGAACAACGACACGTGGCGCGCCGCGGCTATCAGGGGCAAAGACAACAATCTCGTCATAGAGGGCTCGATAATTTTCGACGCCACCGGCGCGGGCAAAAATATCGACGGAACCGACTATCTCAGCAGGCCGATTTTCAATCTCGGCGGCGACTGGAACTCCACCGTTTCCGGCAGCATAGAGGTCGGCAGGAACGCCGTCACGGATTCCAGGACGGGGCTTAAAACCGCCATACTTCTCGACACCTCCAAGTCGGGCGTATTTCAAAATCTCAGTATCGGCGCCGTCACGAATTCCGACAAGGGGGTCGTGATACACAATGTCGCCCAGCTCAACTACGACGCGGGGCAGGCCGACACCCGCCTTACGCTCTCAAAAATAGGCGGGGCCTATCTCTGCGACCAGAATATATCGATAGGCGGAATCAACGGCTACGGCACGCTCGCGGTCAATATTGTCAACGTCGACGCCGACAAAAATCCGGTGACCGGAAAGACCAACCTGACTTTCACAAACGCCGCCGGAGTGCATACGACATTTTCGGGCAGGCTCATACGCGAAAACGATACTTACGGCGATACCCTCCATATTGTAATGGACGGGCAGGGAAAGCAGACTTTCAAAGTTGAAATGACCGGAAGTTCGAGCAATGTCCTGCAGTCTGTCACCGTAAAAAACGGGACGCTTGAATTTTACTCGCCGTTTACCTCCGGCGCGCTCAGCGTGGAGGGGGGCGTTTTCAGCGCAATCGGCGGCGGGGCCTCCTTCGCCTCCGCCTCCTGGACGGGAGGGGCGTTCGCCTTTGCGGCCGACCCTTTTATGGTCGGGACGGCCGACAAAATTTCCGTGGACGGCAAATTCGTAAAGGGATCCGAAGGGAAGATAGCCATAGACTTTTCCGGCCTCGACGCCGAGGGCATAATAGGCGCGACTTACGATCTCATTTCGGCTTCCGTTTTTGAAGATGCGACGGGCGCCAGCCTCACGGCCTCCGACGCGGGGGACTATTTTTACGCGGTAAACCTGTTGAACGCCATAGCGAATTTCGCGTGGAACGAAAACGTCTTGCAGGTGACGTTCGCGCAGATTCCCGAACCTGCGGCGTGCGCCGCGCTTCTCGGGGCGGGGGCGCTCGCGCTTGCGTTCCGCCGCCGCAGATAAGCGGGTAAATTTTTTTCAATGGAAGGGGCTCCGCGGCGGCGGAGCCTTTTTTTGCGCCCATAGTGGGGAGGGGGCGCCGTGCGAATCGGGGGGGGGGGAATTAGAGGCGAAGGGGCGCGGAAAATAAAGCCTATGCGGAATTTAACTGTTAAACGATAAAGAGAAAATTACCGCTTGAAACCTTGTTTTATAGACTTATGAAAACAAATATTAAACCAATACCCCTATTATGAAGAGAAAACCAAACGTCAGAAAATCCGCCCTCCCGTCCGCTTTCGCGCTCGCCGTTGCCGTCCTTTCCTCCCTCCACTGCGCCGTCTCCGCGCAGGAATCCTACTACTGGCGCGGCCAGAATTGGGACGGAGACTACAAGGTAAAAGATTCCTGCTGGTATGCCGATCCCGACGGGAGCGAACTTCGCCAGTCTCCCCCCTCAGCAACCTCAGACTTGTTTTTCGAGGTAAACAATACCGGAATGTCGCATGCGCGCATTGACCAGAATATGGGCGGCCTTACCGTAAATTCGGTGACGGCGACGGTCGCCACGGAAATCAACATGTCCAACTCCATGGCCGTCCTCTCGGACTGGTCGAGCAGCGTTTCTGCGAGCGAAAAATATTCTCCCGCGTACGATTCCGGCAAGGCGTCCGGGAAGTCGCTTAGGATAGTCGCGGAAAACGTGAACTTTCTGACCGTCGGCGGCGACATGACGCTTTCCACCGACAAATATTTTACGTCGCGCTTCAGGCTTGGGAATCAGAGCAGTCAGTCTGCGTATACGCTTACCGTCGGGGGCGTTTTGAATTTTGTCAAGAACAGCCCGGATGCGGAGGGTTATCACACTTTTGACATGATAGCTTCCGACAGCAACACGGGCACGGCGTTTGCGCTGAACCTCGGCGGGCTGAAGTCGAGCGGCAGGGCGGTCTACATGACGACGGCAAAGAGCGGCTCGATAAGCGTGAACTTCAACGACAATTCCGCCGGTTCGTTTGCGGGGGGCTCGTTTGAAGGCGTGTTTGCGGCGGAGAGCGGGGTGAGCTCGCAGCTGAACATAACGATGAACGGCGGCGGCAAGCAGGAGATGAATATTTACAAGGCCTCCAACGGGAGCCTGCACGGTTTTGGGGGCGATTTGGACGGCAAGAGCGACATGTCGATAGGCATGCTGACGGTAAACAGCGGGGAGTTTGCGAT
>DBGCYC010000048.1:0-33321 GCA_048390825.1 Candidatus Merdousia sp. | reverse complement strand
AGCTTTATCCTGCCCGCCGCCCGCGTGATTTTGCGCGTGACGAACGTCTCGCCCCTGCGCTCGGATTCGTGGTTGAAGAGTATGCCGTTGCTTGCGAAAATCCCGTAGGCCTCGCGGTAGTTGACGACGATCCAGTACGCGTACTGCTTAGCCACGGCGTAGGGGCTGCGGGGGTAGAAGGGGGTGGTTTCGCGCTGGGGCGTCTCCTGGACTTTGCCGAAGAGCTCGGAGGTCGAAGCCTGGTAGAATTTCACCTGCCGCGCGAGCCCCATGTCCTTTATGGCGTCGAGGAAGCGCAGGGTGGCTATCGCGTCCACGTCGGCGGTGTACTCGGGAACCTCGAAGCTGACCTTCACATGGCTCTGCGCGCCGAGGTTGTAGATTTCGTCGGGCTGCGTCTTCTCGAGTATCCTGTTGAGGTTTGAGGAATCCGTGAGGTCGCCGTAGTGCAGAAAGAACCTGTCCCTCAGGGATTCGTCGTTATAGAGGTGGTCTATCCTCTGCGTGTTGAACGAGCTTGAACGGCGTATTATACCGTGGACGTCGTAGCCCTTTTGCAGGAGGATTTCCGCGAGGTACGAACCGTCCTGCCCCGTTATTCCCGTTATCAAAGCCGTCTTCTTTTCCATAATTATCCGCGCAAGATACTCCGAATATTCCGCTTTTCAATTCAAAAATCTTCCGATGGGCGTTGACTTGCGCCGCGTATCCGATAGCTTTTTTCGCATGAGAACCTTCAGTTTGCTATGCGCGGCGGCGCTTCTGTTCCCGGCTTTTGCCGTTATTGCCGGGGACGGCGCGGGAGGCGCGCGCGTCGAAAACTTCGGAAGCCCGGTATTCGGGAAGACCGTGAAAATCGACGGCGTGGGGCCCCGCGCGACGGCCCTTTGCGTCGACGGCGGAACCCTGTACGCGGGCGGCGCGAACTGCCTGTGCGTGCTGGACATTTCCGAGGCGATGAACCCGCGGGTTCTCGGCAGGGTTTGCGGGCTCGGGAATGTCAGGCAGATAGCGGTTCAGGACGGCATTGCTTACGTGGCCTCCCGCGAGAGCGGCCTGTGGATTGTGGACGCGCGCAATCCGAAGTCCCCCAAAATCCTGTCGAGGTACGACTGCATTGAGCTCGCCACGGGCATAGACGTCGCAGGAGGCGTCGCGTTTCTGGGGCAGCGCAACAACGGCGTGGAATTCATAGACGTCTCGGATCCGGCGAACCCGGAGCATATCCGCATAATAAAGACCCCCGAATCGCAGTCTGTAAAGTACCGCGGAGGGTACCTTTTCAGCGGCGAGTGGCACTCGGGCGAGGTGACGGTTTTCGACGCGCGCGACATGGCTGACGTCAAAGTCGTCTCGCGCCCGAAGATGGACGGCTACGGCGACGGAATCGACCTGCGCGGGAGCCTGCTCTTCGCCTCCACGGGCCACCATTCCAAAACTCCCGGAAAGTCTGGCAAGGAGCGTTTCGGCGCTGGGCACGGGCTCGAAATCTTCGACATATCCGACATCTCCGCCCCGAAGAAAATATCGTCCGTGAAGTTTCCGAAATTCTACAGCATCGGAAACGACTTCTGGACTCCCCGCTGCAGCGGGAATCTCGTTTTTGCGGCGGATACTTACAACGGCCTGTTCGCCGTCGACATCTCCGACCTGAAAAACCCGCGCATAGCCGGGCGGATAACCACCCCGCCGACGAAGGAGGGGGCCCCGTCCTCTCCGGTAAGCTCCGTGGCCGTCTCCGACGGGGCGGTTTACGTCTCTTCCCTCAACTACGGCGTGATGGCCGTGGAGTGCCCGGGCGCGCGGGCTTCCGCGGAGAAAAGGGGCGCCCCGCCCGGAAATGTTTCGTACAGGGCGCAATACCCGGCGGATCCCGAAAAATTCCTTGCATGGAAGCCCCGGCGGAGCGTGCAGACGCGCGCCGTAGCCGTGAGCGGGGACATCGCCTACGCCGCATGCGGGGCGGAGGGGATAGCCGTTTTGAAGCTCTCCGATTCGGGCTTTGAAGAGATCGGGCGGATTGAAATGCCGTTTGCCGGGGACGTCAAGGTGAGGGGCGGCAGGCTCTACGCCGCCGAGGGGCAAAACGGCATCGCGGCATACGGCATAGACCCGGGATCCCCCGCCAAACTTTCGGAGATTGGCAGGCTTAAACACCTCTCCCCGGATTCGCCGCTCGCGCTGTGGGTCTGGGTTCCCGGGGGAAATTTTATTGCCGCCACAGACAGGGTCGGGGGGATATTTTTCATCGACGCGCGCGATTTGAAAAATATGAAAACCGTATTCCGCAAAGGCGGCTGCCCGGGGTGGAACAAATATTTTTCGGGGGGAGTCGTCGGCGGGAAATACGCGGGAATGTCGTACGCCAACAGCCGCTTCGAGTGGTTCGACCTGTCGGGCGAAAAGCCCGTTCCCGCCAATGCCAGCTATAAAAACAGGCCGGGGGTCTCCAACGGGTGCTGCGTTTTCAAGGATAAAATCCTCTGGACAAACCGCGCGGGAGAGGCGGTTCTGCTCGAACCCAACCGGCCTGAAAATCCGGACGGAAGCGAGTGGGAGTCCGTGCCCGTGGAGGGCGCGAAAGTCTCGGCTCTTCCGGCGTGGGTCGGCGGCGACCTGGTGGCGTTTACAAACCGCATAGAAAGGAGCGTCGTCCTCGCGGATTTCGGCGACGAAAAGCGCCCGAAGGCGGTGTGGTCGGAAAAAATATCGGGCAATCCCGACACTCCGGCGCTCTGGCGCGGCCGCCTGATAATCCCGGCGGGCTACGGGGGTGTTTTGATGACGCGCGAGAGGTTTTCCGGCGAGTGAGCGGGCGCCGCGCTTTGCGGGCGGGATTTTGCGCCTGCGGGCGTCCCGCCTTTGGCGCGGTTTGCGGCGGGCGGTATTCCCAAAAAAATTGAAAAAAAAGCTTGTGCCGAAAATTGCGGAGTGTATGTTCAATTCCCAATTTACACGATGGTAGGGTATCCAAGTGGCTAAAGGGCGCGGACTGTAAATCCGTTCGGCTTTGCCGTTCACTGGTTCGAATCCAGTCCCTACCACCATGTAATTTTTTTTGCCCGCGGTCTCCCGCGGGCTTTTTTGCGCGCCGCCGGGACGGCGTAACTTGCGCGCAGCCCCCCTTGCGCGCCGTTTTTTGTGTTTCGTTCCGCCTCCCGTTTTCGCGCTCCGGCGTATCTCGCCAAAAGGTTTGGCACAGTGCGCCAAACGTTTGGGCAGTTTTAGTTTGATGCCTTCCATGCAATGATAAAAAAAGGCTTTGCAAGGCGTTTGCAGAGGCTCTTATTTTTCAATCCCCGTGCGTCGGAAGAAAAAAACCGCTCAAACGCCTGGCGCAACGGCCCGTATCCGGGCTTTACCGGGGGGAAAATCCGCCAAGCCTGAAAATATGGAGCAGGCAGCCGCAAGTCCGCTCCGCGTCCGCAGTAGTCCGTAATTTGCCCAAATCGTCCGCTGTTCAAACCATCTGCCGCTAATCACCGGCGCCAGGCGGGACGGCCGCGGCGAGCCCATATGGGTAGTGGAATTTGGGCGGCCTTTCGCCCGCGGCCTCCGCAATGGAGCGGGCTCGCGGCTTCGGGGGGAGGAGAGAGCGGCTGGGCGGTTCCGGAAATATTTTGGAAGTTGTTTATTTGCATTTAGATGAAAATAAAATTTAAAATTTGTTGACGCGCCGGGCGCAAATTCAAAACATGGTTTCCAACGAGAGCGGTTTTCGCTTCGGACGGGGATTTCCCTTTCGGGGCGGACGAAGATGGAACCGGGTGCGAATCCCGGGCAGTCCCGCTGCTGTGAGCCTTAACAAAATGCGCGCGATACGCCACTGCCCGTGAGGGGCGGGAAGGCCGCGCGCAAAGGCGAGCCAGAAGACATGCCGCTTTTTTTGACATTCGGCCCCACGAGGAATGGCGGCCGGCATACGGCAACACTTTAAAGAATAATCGGATCCGTCAGGCGCGGATTTCCGCCGGAATAAGGGCGTTTTTTGTTCGCCCTTTCCCGGCCGGATTTCCGCATCGGGCGCCCGGTTTTTTTTTGGCAATGCAGACTCAGGAAATAAAAATAATAAAGAGGGACGGGAAGACCGAGGAGTTCTCGATAGACAAAATATCCAACGCAATCCGCAAGGCGTACGCCGCGGGCGGGGTCGCCGACGAAAGCGGCGAAATCGCCAGAATATCGGGGAGGGTGGCCTCGGCCATAGACTCCCCGAGCATCGGGGTTGAGGAGATTCAGGACAGGGTTGAGCGCGAGCTGATGCTCTCGAACCCGTACATAGCCAAGAAATACATTCTCTACCGCCAGTGGCGCAACACCGAGCGCGACAAGCGCACGTCGATGAAGACCGTCATGGACGGGATTGTCGCCATAGAGAAAAACGACGTCAACCTGGGCAACGCAAACATGTCGTCGCACACCCCGGCGGGGCAGATGATGACGTTCGCCTCGGAGGTGACGAAGGACTACGCCCTGAAATACCTCGTCGGCGTAAAGTACGCGCGCGCCCACCGCGACGGCGACATACACATACACGACCTCGACTACTACCCCACCAAGACCACGACCTGCATACAGTACGACCTTGAGGACGTTTTCGGGCGCGGGTTCCACACCAAAAACGGGAGCATCCGCACCCCGCAGTCCATACAGAGCTACGCGACTCTTGCGACAATAGTGTTTCAGACGAACCAGAACGAGCAGCACGGCGGCCAGTCGATACCCGCCCTCGACTTCTTCCTCGCCCCGGGCGTGCTGAAGTCCTTCGTCAAGCACGTCTGCGACGGGATAGCGTTCTGCCGCGCGCTTGCGGGCGCGGAGCCCCCGGACGCCGAAAAGCTCAGGAAGGCGGCGCTGGCCGCGCTCGACTCTATCGAGCCCAAAAAGGCCGCTCTCAAAAAGCTTTTGTCGGCGCTGTCGAAGCTTGGCGCCAGGCTGACCGAAGGGGAGCTTTCCGCGTGCGTATCCCAGGCGCTCGAAAACACGCGCAAGGATACCCGCCAGGCTATGGAGGGGTTTGTCCACAACCTCAACACCATGCATTCGCGCGGCGGCAACCAGGTCGTGTTCAGCTCCGTAAACTACGGCACCGACACCTCGCCCGAGGGCAGAATGGTCATGCGCGAGCTCCTCGCGGCCACGGCGCGCGGGCTCGGGAACGGCGAAGTCCCGGTGTTCCCCATACAGATTTTCAAGGTGAAGGACGGCGTGTCGTACTCCGACGCGGACTGCGAAAAGGCCCTCGCCGACTTCCCCGCCGCCCTCGCCGGGAAGATGAAGTTCTCCGCGCCCAACTTCGACCTTTTCATAGAGGCGTGCCGCACGACTTCCACCTCCCTCTTCCCGAACTTTCTGTTCCTCGACGCGCCCTACAACGTCAATGAGAAGTGGAATGCAAAAGACCCCAAAAGGTATCTATACGAAGTGGCGACTATGGGCTGCCGCACGCGCGTGTTTGAAAACCTGCACGGCGAGAAGTCGTCCGTAGGCCGCGGCAACCTGTCGTTCACCTCGATGAACATGCCGAGGCTCGCTATAAAGGCCGTCCACGAGGCGGAGGATCTCCTGCCCGGCGCCGACAAACACGCCGTGCGCAGGGAGGCCAAGTCGATATTCGTCGAATCCGTCCGCTCGATGTCGTGCATGATAGCCGAGCAGCTCCGCGAGCGGTACCTCTACCAGCGCAAGGCGCTGGCCATGCAGTTCCCGTTCATGATGGGCAACGACATCTGGAAGGGCGGCGGAAAGCTCGCGCCGTCGGACGAAGTCGGCGACGTCATAAACAGCGGCACTTTGGGGATAGGGTTTATCGGCGGCCACAACGCGATGGCCGCGATATACGGCGAGGGGCACGCCCATAACAAAGAGGCGTGGGACACCCTGTACGAGGCCGTTCAGACCATAAACGAAGTCGCCGAAATGTACAAGCGCAAGTACAGGCTCAACTATTCGGTGCTCGCCACCCCCGCCGAGGGGCTTTCGGGGCGCTTTACCAAAATGGACAGGCGCAGGTACGGCGTCATGCGCGGGGTCAACGACCGCGACTATTACGTCAACAGCTTCCATGTTGACGTTAAGGAGGCCGTCACCGCCTACGAGAAGATAAAGCTGGAAGCCCCCTTCCACGCGATAACGCGCGGCGGGCACATCACCTACGTGGAGCTCGACGGCGAGGCCAAAAAGAACGTCTCGACGATTCTCAAAATTGTCAGGTGCATGAAGGATTCGGGCATCGGGTACGGCTCGATAAACCACCCTGTGGACACATGCCGGAGCTGCGGATACCGCGGCGTGATATACTCGAAGTGCCCGTCGTGCGGCGGCGAGAACATCTCGAGAATGAGGCGGATTACAGGCTACCTCACCGGGAGCCTCGAGACATGGAACTCCGCGAAGCAGGCCGAGGAGAGGGACAGGATAAAGCACGGATAGCCGTGGAGCCGCTGCGCGTCCTGCAAGTATACGACGAGACCATCGCCGACGGCGACGGCCTGCGCCTGTCCGTGTATTTTGCGGGGTGTTCGCACAACTGCCCCGGCTGCCACAACCCCGGTAGCCACGACCCGCGCGCGGGCGCGGAGCTCGACGGAGCCTTCGCGCTGGAGATCGCGCGGAGGGTGAACGCCAACCCGCTGCTCGACGGCGTGACGCTGAGCGGCGGCGACCCGCTCTACAACCCCCGGGCGCTTCTCGAATTTCTGAAATTCCTCAAGCGCCGTACGCGCGCGAATGTCTGGTGCTACACGGGCTACGTCTACGAGCGCATACTGAAAGACCCCGAGCGCGCGCGGTGCCTGAAATACATCGACACCCTCGTGGACGGCCCTTTCATCGAGGCCCTGCGCGACCCGTCTCTCGCGTTCGTGGGCTCCGCAAACCAGCGCATAATCCCGCTGCGGCGCGGGCTGGCGAAAAGTCCCCTTCCGCGCCCGCGCGCGTGAACCGCCTGCTTCGGGGTTTGCCGCTTACGGGAGGAGACTTCCCCTCAGCGTTCGCGGAATTGGCGGAGCGCAAGGCGCCAAACCCGCCTCCGAAATCGCCCCCTTCCGCGCGCTCGTGAGCTGGCGGCGCCATGCCGCGGTTTCAGGCGTTTTTGCGGCGCGCGGGGCGCGGAATCCGGGGCGAAAGCCGCGCGCGGGGCTTTCGTATGCCGGGCAATGCGGCCGCATTTGCATTTGCGCCGGAGGGTTCGGATTTTTCCGCGCGCCGCCTATGGGGATTTTCCCATTCGCCGGCTTTCAGCCTGCCGCGCTTCGGAAAGGTATGCCTTGGTGGCTTTCACCGCGGTGTCGAACGCCTTTATATCCTCTTTTGGGAGCGTCCCGAGAGTATGGGCTATGTATTTTTTCGCAAGCGGATTGCGCCTGCCGTTCGACAGCAGGCTCCAGCACGCGGAAATCGCCGTCAGCCCGGACAGCGCGCGCCTGTCGTCCATCTCGGGCCTCAACGGTTTGCCAGCGCTGACGAGTTCGGAAACCCGCGCGCAGTCGCCGGAATTTTTTACCGCGCACGCGATGATTTTCTCTATCGGCCCGCAAGATCCCCCGGCGAAAAACTCGCCCCAGAGCATGTCGAGGGCGGCGCCGGAGCCGGGTGTTCCGTCCGTTCTCGGCAGGGAGGTCGCCACGTTCCACATGGAGTCGCGCAGGGCGGTTTCGGCCTTGTCGAGCCCCTTGAGCCTGTGCCCCTCGCCGAGCAGCTCAAAGAGCTGGATTGAATTTCTGCGCTGGATTTTCCCGGCGTTCGGAAATTCCCTCTCCGCCTCCGCGAGCAAAAATTTGTGGCGCGAAAAAACGGTTTTCATGAAGCCGAACATGGCGTATGCGAAATTTCCGTCGCCGTCGGCGAAGTCCATGTCCGGGCTTGTGAAAATCGCGTAGGCGGTCTTCGGGTCGAACGACCCGTTGTACGCGATCACGGCCTCGTTGAGTTCGCGCGCTCCCCTGATCGGCCCGGGGCGCTCCCACCTTTCGAGCCTCAGGGGCGTGGAGGTTTTTGCGGTTTCGCCCGTTTTGAGGTTTTTGGCCTCAAAGCGTATTTCGTAGTCGCCGTATTCGTCGGAGTCCTCGAACATGAAGCCGAGGGCGAACGGGAAGTTTACGACGAGCCTTTTGTCCGCAAGCTTCCCCTTGCAGACGTCCCGGGCGGCCGTTTTGAATTCCCCGCCGGCCCTGCCGACGGAGAGTTTGTATTCGAGCTCGAACTCCTCCCCGTCGTTTTCCGCAACGGCAACCGCCGAGGGAACGCATATTGCGGGGTCGTTTTTGTACAGCGCAGGCGCAACCGGCACGATGGCCGTGTTCGGCGGAACTTTTGAAAGGAAGTCGAGGTTTTCGTCCGCGCGCGTGACGGGCGCAAATAGCCTCATCGGCGGCTTTCCCCCCGGCGCGGCGGCCGCGAAAATCGGAAGGGCCGACAGTGCGAGCGCGGCGAAAATGCGTTTCATAATTGCAAAAACTTATTTCGCGGGCGGGCGGAGGTCGAGAACTTTTTCGCCTACCTCCCGACTCTGAATATCTCCGCGCCGATTTTTGAAAGCTCGGCGTCGAGCCTCCTCGCGCCGGGGATCAGGCGGTTGAGGAAAATCCAGAACGCGGTCGAATGGTCCATGAATTTCACATGGGCGAGCTCGTGGCGGAACACGTACTGCTGCAGCCGCTCCGGCAGGAGCATCACGCGCCAGTTGAAGGACAGCTCCCCCGACGCCGACCGCGACGCCCAGCGGCTGTTCTGGCTCCTCACGGAAATTTTGGAAAAACCGAGGCCCGTCTCGTCGGAGATTTTCCCCGCCTCCCGAACGACGGTTTCGCGGGCAAATTCCCTGAAAACCCTTTCTACCGATTCGTCCCCCTCCGGCGCTTTGTACACTATCCCAAGCTCCGTTTTGGTCCGCACGAAAAATTCCGCTTCTGCGGAGGGTTTCAGCCACACGGCCAGACTGTCCCCCTCTGCGCAGACGCGCGGGAATTTTTCGAGCCGCTCGCGCAGCGTGACGGGAGCGGCGAAATTTGCGAGGGCTTCCGCGAGCCAGGCGGCGTTTGAGCGCGCGAACGAGAGCGCGTCTTTGAGCGCAGCGCGCGGGGGCTTGGAGACCACCGCCGATCCCGGGGAGTCCGCCCACATTTTGAAGCTGCGGGAGTTCGGGCGGTCCACGATTTTCAGCTTCACGCGCCCCGCCGGGCAGTCGATTTCCGCCTCTCTTGCGATTTTTCCCACGCGCAATCCCCGCGCCGCCTATTCGGCGGCCCCCTCCCGGGAGGCGCGCCTGATTTCCGAAATGTAGTCGCGCAGGGCGCCCTCGGGGTCGATTTTTTCGGCCGCGGCCTCCCTCACGCAGTCGAAGAGTTTTCGGCCTGTTTCGAGTTCGCGCGAATTTTTTCCGGCGGCGGATTTTTCGGCCCTGCCGAGCGTCCCGGCGTCCGCCTTTTTGGCTATGTCGAGCGCGTAGCGCAGCGCGGAGAGCTGCGGAGGTATGCCGTCGAACAGTCCGCCTATCACGCGCTTTTTGCGCTCGCGCGCCTTGACTTCCCTCCATATGCCGAGCACGTCGTCGCCGGTTTCGGCCTTCCGCCCGCCGAACACGTGGGGGTGGCGCCGCACGAGCTTGTCGGCGAGGCCGGCGGCGACGCTGTAAAAGTCGAACTGCCCCTGTTCGTCCGCTATTTCGCAGTGCAGCAGCACGTGCATGAGCACGTCTCCGAGCTCCTCGCGCATTCCCTCCGGGTCGCCGTTGTCTATGGCCTCCAACAGCTCGGCGCACTCCTCCACGAGGTGCCCGCGCACGGACTTGTGCGTCTGCTCCCTGTCCCACGGGCAGCCGTCGGGCGCGCGCAGGCGCCTTACGATTTCAAGTAAACTGTTTACCGGATTTTCTTTCATCTGGTCTTGATATAGAATCGTACTTGCGCAATATCAAGCTTTATGAAAAGATTGTGCGCCTTTTGGGGGATTTTATGCGCGGCGCTTTCGGCGCAGCTTTCCGCCGCCCGCTGCGGCGAAGGGGTGGAAATACTCGATATGGTGATGCTTTTCGACGGCGAGATAGGCGGGCAGGCTGCCGACATGGCGGAGATGTCTAAGGACGGGTCGGCGGATATCCACATGGTTTCATTTTTTCTCGTCCCCGAGGGAAACCCGCCGTTCGACAAAATCTCCCTCTACGAGGACAAGTACCGCCGCCTGCGCGAAGCCATAGGGGGCGGCGGGTGCAGGACGGGCATAATTTTGCAGGCCACGCTCGGGCACGGTTTTGAACTCGAGGTTCCGCACCCATTCCAAAAGATGGTCTCGCGCGACGACGGGCGCGAAGGTTGGATGAAAAATATCGTCTGCCCGCTCGATGAAAGCTTCATAAAATATCTGCGCGAATGCGTGCGCCGCGTTGCGTCCCTCAAACCCGCAGTCATCATGGTAGACGACGACTTCCGCGCATTGGGCGGCAGAAACGGCTGCCTGTGCCCGCTCCATCTCGGGAAGATAAGGCGCGATTTCGGCTTCGATCTCACGCGCGAACAGCTCAAAAAACACCTCGCGGGAGGCTCCGAGCTCGACAGGAAAATTTCCGAAGCCGCAATGCGCGCAGTCTCGGATTCTCTGGTAGATCTCGCAAAAATCATACGCGCCGAAATCGACGCCGTGGATCCGTCCATACCGTGCTACATGTGCGGTACGCTCGAAGACATGGCGCACGACGGCCGGATAGCGCGCGCCCTCGCGGGGGAGGGCGGGAAATCCGTTTTGCGCATTGGCAACGCCCGCTACTGGAATCCGAAGTACCGCGACTTGTACTCCACCGCCCGCTCTCTCGCGCTCCAAAAGGCCATGTCTCGGCCGGACAGGGTTTACGCGGAAATCGACACTTTCCCGCGCAACCGCTATTTTACGAGCGCGCGCACCCTCCACGCGGGGTTTGTCGTCTCGGTTTTGGAGGGCGCTTCCGGAGCCAAGTACTGGCCGAACCGCTTCCCGGACTACGAGCCCGCGAGCGGCCGTGAATACAAAAAAATCCTCGCCGAAAACCGCGGCATGTACGACGAACTTTGCCGGCTTTTTAAAGGCGCCAGGCCTTCCGGCATATCCGACATACTGATTCCCGATGCGAAAACCCTGCGCAACGACAGCCGGGCATTTTCCGGCGATTCGGCGTTCTGGACGCACATCACCGGCGTAATGGGCCTGCCCGTATCCTTTGCCGAAGTATCGCTGCTGGACGGGCCGTGCTTTCTGCGCGGAAGTGCGGCAAAGGCGCTCGGCGACGCGCAGATCAGAAAAATCCTCTCTCTCGGCTGCGTCCTCGACGGCGAAGCGGCGGTCGAAATCTGCCGCCGCGGTATGGGGGATCTCATTGGCGTGAAGGCGGCGCCGTGGGACAAATCCGTGAAAATTTCGCGCGAGCGGTTTTCCGAAGGCATGGGGAAAATCGCGGGCATGGTATGCGAGCCGCCGGCGAATCCCGTAAAAATCGAACCCGTTTCGGATTCGGCTGAGGTCATGTCGGAGTTCGTCCATCTGCCCTTCACCTACGGGGACAAAAAATTCGCGGAACGCCTCGCGCCCGCCTCGACCTATTTTGAAAATTCGCTCGGAGGGAAAGTTGCGGTGTTCGCTTCAAGCCCCTCGGGCCCCGGGCACCTAAACGAGTCCCGCAAGGCGCAGTATGTCGGCATAATAAACCGCCTCGCCTCGGGCGGCGTCTGGTACGACGGCGACGCGGAGGCGTACCTCAAAAGCCTGAAACTCGGGGACGGCTCGGAGCTCGTCGTGCTGGCGAACGTCGGGCTCGACCCGATAGAGCCGCTTTCCTTCGGTTCGGCGCGGAAGTTTTCGAGGGCGCAAACGCTGGGCGGCGACGGAGTGTGGAGGGACGCCGAATTTTCTCAGTCGCCCGGCGGGAAAATTTCCGTAAAGGGCAGGGCGGAAATCTACATGCCTGTGGCGCTGCGCTTTTTTGAATGAGTTTTGGCCCCGGGCCGCGCGGGTTTGCCGAAGCTTTTCCCGCGGTTTGCGCGGAGCGGGCTTGCGGCCGCTTGCTCTATATTTTCAGGTTTTACGGGTTTCCCCCGGAAAAGCCCGGATATGGGCCGTTGCGCCAAACGTTTGGCAAGTTTTTTTGTCCAGCCGATGTCCGCGCGCGCCGGATTGAAAAAAGCCCCTGCAAGGGATTTGCAAAGAGCTGCAGCATCATTTTTTAGTGCGGCGTGGATACTGCCGTCGGGGGGGGGGGCAATGGCAGCCAGGGTGTGCGGCAAATTCTGTCGCGGCGAGGTTTGCGATGCTGCGGGGTGTTCGCGGTTCTTGTATCCCCTATATAATAAGGGGCGTTTTTCGATGAAGCCAAAGTTGCCATATTTCGCGCGGTCTATCCGCCCCGTTTTGCATGTCTGCTGCGAATAAGTGTTGCCCGCGCGCGGTTTCCTTTGATAAATTTCAAACATATTATGGAAAACGGCGGACAGTTTACGCCCACGCAGACTTCGGAGATTTTGCGATCCCTCGGGCACGTGCCGTCCAGGAAGCTCGGGCAGAACTTCCTTGTGGACTCCAACATCGTGCGCAAGTCGCTCGAGCTCGCGGGCGTCGCGGCGGGGGATTGCGTCGTGGAGGTCGGCCCGGGGCTCGGGACGCTCACGGGCGCGCTGCTCTCGCGCGGCGCGAAAGTGTACGCCGTGGAGCTCGACAAATCCATGTGCTCCCATTTGCGCTCGCATTTCGCGGGCGAAAAAAATTTCAGCCTCCTGAACGCCGACGCCGTCGACTTCCCGCTGGCCGGGCTTCCCGAAAACTCCGGGGACTTCAAGATAGTCGCCAACCTTCCTTACGCGATAAGCACCCCCTGGCTCGACGCCGTCCTGTCGGGCCGGCTGCCGTCGCGCATGTCGCTGATGCTCCAGAAGGAGGCCGCGCTCAGGTTCGCGGCGAAAAACCCTTCCCGGGAGTATTCGCCCGTTTCCATATTCCTGTCCGCCGCCTACGACGTCGGCGCCGCGCACAAAGTCTCCGCCGCCTGCTTCTTCCCGCGCCCGGGCGTGGACTCGGTGCTTTTGCAGCTCTCGCGCAGGGAGGCCCCGCGCGTTTTTTCGCCGCGGGCGAAGTCCCTTATAAGGCGGATATTTTCGCGCAGGCGCAAGCAGCTGGGCTCCATCGCAAGGGGGCTGGGCGGCGATTCCGGGGCCGTGTCGGGGTGGATTGAGGCGTCCGGGCTCGACCCGCGAACTCGCCCCGAAGCCGTGCCCCCTCCGCTCTGGGAGGCGCTCGACAAAACCGTTTCGGAGGGAAAATGAAGTTTTTTGCCGCAGCGGTTCTCGTTTTGGCGTTCGCGTACGCCGCGCTGCTTTTGTTTGCGCGAATGTTCGCCGAGCGGATAATCTTTCCCGCGCCCCCGGCGTCGTATTCGGACGGCGGGGAGGTGGTGTTTCTCCCCCTGCCCGGCGGGGGGAGGGCGGCCGCGCTCTGGATTCCCGCAAAGGGTTCAAAGGTCTGCGCTATATACAGCCACGGCAACGGCGAAGACCTGGGCGAAATCCGCCCGCTTCTGGAGGAGTACGCCCGCCGCGGGGTGTCGGTTTTCGCGTACGACTACCCCGGATACGGCCTGAGTTCCGGAAAGCCGTCGATAAGGGGGCTGGAGGATTCCGCCGAGGCCGCGTACAAATACGTCTCGGAAAAGCTCGGTTTTGCGGATTCTGAAATAGCCGCGGTCGGGTATTCCCTCGGCGGGGCCGCGGCGTGCGAAATAGCCTCTCGCCACCCGGGAATCCGGTGCGTTGTGGTAATCGGCGGATTCTCGAAAGCGGTCAAGGCGATTTTGCCCGTAGATATTATACCGTGGGAAATGCTCGACAATTCGTCGAAAATATCCAAGTTTAAATCTCCCGCGCTTTTCATGCACGGGCGCCGCGACGCCGTGGTGCCGTTCAGAAACGCGCTCGAAAATTTCGCGGCCACCCCGCGCGGCCTCGGGAGGCTCGCGGAATTCCCCGACCGCGGGCATTACGGGCTTCCGGACAGCCCGAAATACTGGAATGAGGCCGTCGGCTTCATACTGTCCGGCGGACACCCCGACCGAAACGACAAGCGATGAAAAAAGTTCTCGTAATCCTGTTTGACAATGCGGAGGAAATCGAAGCCCTCGCGCCGGCGGACATTCTCCGCAGGGCGGGCGCCTCCGTGCTGACGGCGGCCGCCGGAAATTCCCGGCGGATCGTCGGGCGCAGCGGAATCCCGATAGAGGCGGACGCGCTGCTGGCCGACGTTGGCGGAGGAGGGTTTGACGCGGCGGTTCTCCCCGGCGGCCCGGGGGTGTTCGCGGCGGCCGCCGACGCGCGGCTTGCCGGGCTCCTGAAAAAGCTTGAGGCGGAGGGCGCGCTGATGTGCGCGATTTGCGCGGCCCCGGCGGCCCTCGGGCGCGCGGGCATAATCGCGGGGCGCAGGTGCGCGTCCCACCCGTCGGTCGCGGCGGAACTGCCTACGCGCGACGCGTCGGCCTCGACGGTCCGCGACGGGTCGCTCATAACCTCGCAGGGCGCCGGAACCGCGGTCGAGTTCGCGCTCGAAATAGCGTTCGCGCTTTTCGGAGCCGAAAAGGCCGCGGAAGTGTCGGAGTCAATCTGCTTCAAATCCCCGTCCGGACAATGTTAGACGAAGAAGTAATTTTAAAGACCTCGAGAAATTCCGGCGAGACGATGGCGATGTTTTCCGCCGCGGCGGCCGTATGCCTTACCGCGCTTCTCTTCGGAGGGGATTCCGACCTTGGGGTTGGCGCGCTCATCGCCCTCGGGATACTCGCGCCGATAAGCCTCTACCACGGGGTGATGCACTGGCAGACGGCGCGGCGCGGGGCGGCATGGAAATTTCCCGTCCTGCTGCTGCCGAACTTTGCGGCGCTCGCCATAGCCGCCGCCGGGACGTGCAGGCCGGTTATAGAATGGGTTTGGATCGGCGGGAGGGAGTGGGCGCGATTCGCCGACAACCCGCAGTGGGCGGTGGTGTCCGGCGCGTTAAACCCTGTGTATCCGATAACCTCGGAGCTCGCGGCGCTGTCGGCTACGGCCTGCGGGCTTTCGCTCTACTTTGTAGCGACCTCAAAATTCGTGCTGCGCAGGGTGTTCGTGGTCTGCTCGTCGGCGGCTTTTATTTTCGCCGTTCTGGGGTTCGCGCTCGCGGCGGCCTCGGCGTTTTCCGACGGCGGCGAAATAGGTTTCGGCTCCGGTGGGTTTTCGCTCTTCCCGGACGCGGACTCGTGGAGCGCGTACGCGATTCTGTGGCAGGGAGGGGCGCTCGCGGCGGCGGTGCATTCGGCGCAGCGGTTCTCGCTTTGGCCGGCGCTCTTTTCGTGGAGGTTTCTGGGGCTTGCGGGCTCGGTTGTCCTATGGGCGAGCGCGGTTTTCCGGGGCGCGCCGGTCGAGGCCGCGCTATCGTCCGTTGTCGAGGCCGCGGGGATTTTCGCGCTCGCTGCGGATTCGGTTCCGACGAAGTCCAATTTGAAGAAGTACAGGATAGGCAGGATAAGGGGCGGAATTTCCGTAAAAGTCAGGGAATGGGTTCCGTTTGCCGCGTATGCGGCGGCGGGCGCGGCCGCGCTGTTTTTTGCCGCGGACAAATGCGGCGACTGCGCCGGGCTTTCCACTCTGTCTTTCGACCCGTCGTCTCCCGGGGCGCCCGCCGCCGCCCAGGTAGCCGCGCTCGAGGCCGACGCGCGCGCTATGGGCTCCGCCCGCCCGGTTTTCGGCTGGGGCGAGGCGTCGTTCCCGACGGTGTTCTCGTATTTTCAGGGCAGCGACCTCGGCACGGCCCCGTGGCAGTCGCCGAAATCTGATCTGGAAAGGTGCGTCATCGAAAACGGGCGCGCGGGGCTGGCGCTTGCGCTGTTGACCCCCGCGCTTTTTCTCTTCGCGTGGATATTGAGGCGCAGGATAAGCCTGAGCTCCGCCGTACTGGGGCTTTCAGTCGCGTCTGTCGCCTTCCTCGGGTGCGTGCGCACGCCGTTTGAAAGCGTGGCGGTGATGGCGTCGTTCTCTGTGCTGATGTACGCGTTTTTCGGCTGGGACTCATCGGAGGGCTGATCCCGCCGCCCGGCGGCGTTCTCCCCGGGCTATCGCGTCCCCAGCCGTTGATGTCTGAAAACGGGATTGGAAGCGGGCAATGGCGGGGAAAGAAATTAAAGGCTTTGGGGCGAACTTGGCCCCTGTGCTGAGTTGGGACTTTTGCGACGACACCCCAAAATGAAGCAAGATTTGGAAAGGTTTTCTGCCCTGTTCCAAGTTTTGGCGCCCATTCTGTAATTTATCCCGGATTTAAGGTAAAGGGAGACTGCAACGGATTTGCAAGGGTTTTAAAAAGGGAGGCGGCGCCATTTTTATGCGCGGCGTGAATGCCGTCGTCGGAGTCCGAAAGGGATACGGGGGTGCCGCAAATTCTATCATGGCGTGGTTGCGATATGCGCGAGAGGCCCGCGGTTGTAGTCGCTTTTATATCCGCGTCACCGCCCGGTGAAGCCCCACGGCGGCGCATTGCACCCGGACTGCAACCTGGCTCTGAAAGCGACGTCGAGCCATGCGTTGCGCGCGTGCCTGAAACACGCTATGGAGAAGCGCGGGCCATAACGCGCGAGGAGGCGGCGCCTCATGCGGTTTTTTTCAGGCCTGGCGGACTGCGGAATATTCGCGCCGCAACATCGGGCGGGCAGGGAGATGACAATATCTCGCGCGGAACGGCAATCGCGCCCGCGCAGCGGAAGGCCAAAGTGGCGGAGGGTAAATGGCTGGTTCATCTGCGCCGAGCCGCAAGCCCCATACGGCGCCGGCAACGGCGCCTGGGTGCTGCGCGTCGGGAAAACGCCCTGTAAATAACGCACCCCCGCCGCGCCCGCTCATCGTTTGACGGAGGAGGCTTCTTGCGCCCTCCCCGAAAGCCACAGGCGCGGGCCAAAATAGGCGTATTTTTTCGCTTTTTTCAAAAAGGCCGTCCATTTGTCTAAGTGTATATTGTGTAGTTTTATACAACTTAGACTTTCGCCATTTTTACCCTCTTATCTGGTCCAGGCCCTTTCAAAATCAAAATTCACGGCATGCCGTAAAAAACCCGCGCCGGATTCTGCGCGGGTTTCGCCCGAAAGCGGGCCCTCCGCCGCGCCGCGCGGAGGAAATCGGGGCGGGGGCCGCGGGCCGCCCGGCAAGCCTATTTCGAGGGGGCTCTTACGTCAATGAACTTGCCTCTGCGTACGAATTTCATCTCCGCGCATTTTTTGTCCCATTCGGTGAAATGGGCCTGTTTGGAGTGGAAGGCGTGGGCGGCGCGGTTTTTGTAGAGCTCGAAGAGGAAGAACCGAGCGGGGTTTTCCGGGGAGGCGTAGAGCTCGTACGACAGGGTGTCCTTTTCGGTATTCGTCCCGTCGCGCAGGGGCTTGGATATTTTCAGAAATTCGGATACGGAGGCCGCGGGGATTTCGTCGAAGTCCACGGTTATTATAAACGGGGTGGACGCAGACGCGCCTCCGGAGGTTTCGTACACGGAAATTTCGGACTGGGCGGGCGTCTTGAGGGCCCGCTGGGCGTCGGCGAACTTTTTCGCGTCGGCGGCGGACGAAAATTCCGCATACCTTATGAATTTGTCCTTGTAAAAGGCGTTCTGCATGAAAAGCGCGCGCAGGCAGCCGGGGGCCTTCCCCGCTGTTTCCTCAAAGCCCTTTTGGGAATCCGCGTAGGCCTTGATGTCGTTGCGCTTGACCGTGTCTATCGATACGAAAATGCCCGCCGTCTCCGCGGGTTTTTCGGCCTGCGCGAAGCATTCTCCCGCGAACGCCGAAACGCACGCGAGGACAAATGAGAATATGTTTCGCATAGTATTTAAGAGAATCTTTTACGCGTACGTTAGAGCACGAACTGCGTTTTATAAAGAAAAAAACGTTTGAGGCGCGCATTTTCCGGCCCCCTACTTCCGGGAATGCGGGGAGGATTCGGCGAGCTTCGCGTCGGGATAGTGGGACTGCGGGGCTTTCGACGAGCGCGCGAACATCTCGGGCTGGATTCTTCCGGTCTCAAGGTTTTCGCAGACGGGCCTTTTGTTTTTTCCCTCCATGACAGCCTCGAAGTATTTGCGGACGAATTCGTCGAGTTTTTCGGAATGCGAGTGCCCGGTGTCGGCGAGCTTTATCCAGGTCCACTTGCGCCCGAGCCTGCGCCCCCGCAGAAAGTGGTCGAAGCACGCTTTCAGGCGCTCGTCTCCGTCCCCGCACGCAATTATCGCGCACGGGGCGTTTTTGATGCGGCGGGGGGAATCCCACCACCCGGCGGCGTAGGCGCAGAACGCCCCGACCCTTTCGGGCTTCCACTCCGCGAAGCGCGCGACAAAGTGCGCCCCGCCGGAAAATCCGAACATGTAAATCGGCAGTTCGCCGCCCGCTATCTTTTCGAGGCCGTCGAGCAGGACTTTCCCGGAGCCCTCCGAGGCGTAGTAGTAGCCCGTGCCGTCCCTCAGGTTCGGAAGTTCCGAGGCGAACGACAGCCCGACGGGAATCAGCCCGAGCCTCTCGGCAAACTCCCTCCACTCCGGCTTTTTTATGAGGAATATCCCGTCGCTGTTGTAGCCGGAGGCCAGCAGCAGAAAGCCGCGCGGCTTGGAGCCCGCCGCGGGCTCCGCGTATGACAGGCCGGCGCGCGTCATGCCCTTTGCGGGCTTGAGGTCGAGCGTCCTGATTTCTCCCGCCCCGGCGAAGGCCGCGGACAGAGCGAGGGCCGCCGCAGACAGCGCCTTAATTGCGGGGTTCATAGGCGGCGGTCTGGGCGAGCCTTTCGAGAATTTTCTTCCCGCCGTCCCCGGGGATTTTCAGGTATGCGGATTTCCCGCCCTCCGCAGGGGTAAATTTCGTCCGCCCCTTGCCGTCGAAGGATACGTTTCCGCTTTCGGATATGCCGAAGAGTTCGGGCTCGAAAACAAACAGGACGCTCGTCAGATCCCATGACGGGCGGTCGTGCCTGTCGGATTTCCCGCGGTTGACCATTTTCGCGTAGAGTTTGTACGCCTCGTTTACGGGGTTGTCGGGGCGCATGCGCCTGTCGAGCTCCCCCTGGGGAAAGCGCAGCCCGCGGCCGACCTCGAATCCGCTGAAATATATTTTAGACGGGCAGAGCTTCGTGAAAACCTGCGCGGATCCCGCGTCCTCTTTTATGTTGTACTCCGCGTATCCGGGGTCGGAGAAGTCGCCGCCCATGACCGAGAAGAATTTTATCTTTTTGGCGGCGAGCTCCGCGCCCGAAAGCGGGGATATTTCGTCGGGAGGGGATTCGAGCAGGCGCGCTGCGTTTGTGAGGAAGCCGACGGATATGTAGACGACGCTCCCGTCTTCGGATTCCGCCAGCGCCTTCCGCGCGAGCTTCACGGCGTCGGGGAATTTCCCGCCGCGCGCGCATTCGGGGAGGGCGTATTTGGGGGATCCGTCGGGGTTTTGGGCCGCGGCGACCTTCCCGGCAAACGCTCCGGGGTCGGGCGTCTTGCCGCCCCGCATGTGGCCGACCGGAATGCTCCCGCCCCCGTAGTATTCGTTTTGCAGAGCGCAGAATGCGGGGGCTTCAGGGGCCCCTTTGTTTACGAGTACCGCCGCGATTTCGGCGCGACCCTGCATTTGGTAGCGGTGGAGCATGGCGAGCGCGAGGGCGTCGTCCACGTCGTTGCCCATGTCGGTGTCGAATACGACTTTTTCAGGCGCCGCGGCCGCCGCCGAGACGGAGAGCAGCGCCGCGAAGATAGCGGAGAATTTTGCCAGTTTCATAAAATATCCATCGGTGAAAGGCCGGGTCTTCTGGCGGCGTAAAAACCCTGGCCGGCGGCGCCCGCGTCCGGTTCTCAGTTTCCCCTCGCCTCTATGAGGCGCGCGCGCCAATAGGCGGAAAAGACCATATAGATTCCGTAGGAGTCGTTCCGGCTCACCCTCATGACATTTTTCTCGAGGATTGCCAGCCGGTCCCCAGAGAGTTTATAGCCGTCGGCGAGCATCTGCCCCCACATTATTTCGGAGGCGTCGCGCACGCTCATGCCGCGGACGCCGTAGACGGGGTATTTGTCTATGAAATCCGATATGGCGTCCATGATTTGCGCCAGCTGGATTTTTCTTGCGGCGTTCGGCTCGACGTCCCGCGCGAGCTGCAGCGACGCATTCATCTGCGCCACGGAGTACGGGGGAACCCAGTACTTATAATAGGTTTCCTCCATGCCGAGAAACTTTGCGGAACCTTCCGCGGCGTCCTTGTAGATCTGGTTGTACCAGCCGAGGTATTTTTTGTCTTTCGTGACGTCGTAGGCGGCCGCGTAGATCATTGCCAGCCGCGCGGCCTCGTGCGGGCGCACGTCGTGCATTTTAGCGACCCCGCGCCTGTCGGGGACGCCCTTGTGGAGCCTGTACGTGTACGGCGGGTTGGTGTCGGGGCGGATTTCCCGCTTCATCTTTTCTGAGGCCTGCCTGAAAATTTTCGCAATTTCCGCCTTCTCGGCGTCGTTCGCTATTTTTGAGCGGAAATATGTCCACAGCCCGTGGATATTGTGCGTGTATTGGTCGCGCGAAGTTTCGGGATAGACGCTTTTCCCGTCAGTCGGCGACACGCCGCGCGCGACAAAGCCGGGGTCGCCGTGGACGGTGTCGGCGAGCATCAGCCCCCTGGCGATTTTTCGCGCCCAGTCCGCGGTTTCGGCGTCGCCGGTCAGCTCGTACTTGTCGCACAGGCCCACGAGCATTATTCCGCAGAGCATCGAGCAGTCCTCGATTCCCGTGCCGCCCCCCATATAGTTCGGATCCCCGTTCTTTTTGAGCGGCTTGTATTCCGCGATTTCCTCCGGGGACGGCATTTTGTCCACGGGGGCGGTGTAGAAGAGGTTCGTCTTGGGGGAATAAAAAGTTTTGACGGCGCCGTCCCAGAGGGCATCGAGCCTCTTTTCGAGCTCCGCGCCGGACGGCGCGCCCGTTTCGGCGCGCGTGGCCGGAGGGAGCGCGAGCGCCATAACGGCGGCTATCGCGGGGAATATCGGGAATTTTTTCATGGGCGTTGCCGTTTTGATGTGATTTCGTCTGATATGTCCGGCATCATGGCCCGCGCGAGGGCGCATGTCGAGACAAAAGCGGTGTCGGTGCGCATCACGCGCCCGCCCAGGGAGACGAGCGTCCAGCCGTCGCCGCGCAGAAATTGCCGGTCGGCGTCCGCAAACCCCCTCTCTCCTCCGAGGACCGCGCAGGCGGCGGCCCCGGGTTTGGCGAGGTCGGGGGCGAAATTCCAAAGGGCGGCGGAGGCTTCGTAGAGGTCGGGGGCGACTTTCAGCGCGCCTGGAAATGCGGAGGATATGCAGCCGCACGCCTCTGCGAGCGACCCGCACGCGAAAAATTCGGGTATGTCCGGGGCGCACGCCTGTTCCGCGCCCTTTTCGAGCCACTCCGAAAATTCCCCCCGGGAATAGAGCGAGCTTTTCGCGTACGCGGCTTCCCCCTTTGTGGCGGGGTAGAACGCCAGGCGCGGGACGCCCAGGCACGCGGCCTCGAAGAGGATCCTCCGGGCGATCTGCGGCCTCGCAAAGGCCACCGCCGCGGAGAGCCTCATCGGCCTTTGCGCGGGGACTTCGCGCAGGGGCTCGAAAGACGCCCCTCCGTCCGCCTCAAAGCGCAGGCGGCACACCCACAATCCCTCTCCGGCGATTCCCGCAAAAATCTCGCCGCCGCTGCGCAGGCCGAGCGTTTCCCTTATGTGCCGGAGCTTCGGGGAGTCCGCGCCCAGCCGCATGGGGAATCCTTTCGGGAGCAAAACGCAGTTCATTGGGCGCACGGTAGATTCCCAGCCGCGCGCGGGCAAATAAAAAATTCCGCGCGCGCCTTTTAATTTGTTGAAATCGGGTTCCGTATGTGTTGTTATGCGCCACATGGATTCACTAACATTTACTCCGGAAGACGAAGCCGCCCTGCGCGAAACCCTGAAGCGCTGCTCCCCCGAAACTATAGAAAAGGCGGTCGAACTCAGAAAAACCGGCAACGCCGAGCTCGCCGGTCCCGTAGTCATAGGCATAATAGCGCGCTTTCTCGAACCCGAAAAGCGGGATCTGCTCAAAGACCCGAAGGACTCCCTCAGAATGGTTGACGACCTCGGGCTCGACTCCCTTACGATGGTGGAAATCGTCCTCGCGGTCGAGGACGCCGTCGGGACGAGCATCGACAACGAGGACGTCCAGAAGATTCACACCCTCGGCGACATAAAGGCGTTCATTTCCTCAAAAATGTCGAAATAGGAGGCGGGGCCGCGCCAAACCCGCGCCGCGCCCTGCGCAAAATATTTGCCTCGATATGGACGATTCGGACGCGCCGAATTCAGTCGTTGTACGCCGCCTTACGAAGACCTACGGGGGCGTAAGGGCCATCGACAACGTGTCTTTCCGCATAGGGAAGGGGGAGGTCGTGGGGTTTCTCGGCCCGAACGGGGCGGGGAAGAGCACGACTATGCGCATAATATCGGGGCTTATGCCCGCGACTTCCGGCAGCGTGTTCATCTGCGGCGAGAGCGTCGCGGCTAACCCCGACGCCGCGCGCAGGCACATAGGCTTCATGCCCGAAAACAACCCCCTGCCCGAGGATCTTCGGGTGCGCGAATACCTTACGTTCCGCGCGGGCATAAAGGGCGTGCCGGGCCCCGAAATCCGCGCGAGGGTCGACGAGAGCATGGAGACCTGCCAGCTGCTGCGCAAGGCTTCCAACAAGATAATAGGCAACCTTTCCAAGGGCTTCCGCCAGCGCGTGGGGATCGCCGACGCGATTTTGGCGAGGCCGGAGGTCATAATAATGGACGAGCCCACCATCGGCCTCGACCCCCACCAGATTCTGGCCATTCGCGCGCTGATAAACTCCCTGCGCGGGAAGATGAGCGTGATAATCAGCAGCCACATTCTGCCGGAAGTCGAGCTGATGTGCGACAGGGTGATGATAATAAACCAGGGGGCGATAGTCGCCAGCGGTTCGTCCGAGAGCCTGCGCCGCGAGTTCATCGCCCGGGACAAGTACGAGGTTTCCGTCAAAGCCGGGCCCGCGGAGGCGGAAAAAATCTTCGCGTCCGTCTGCCCGGAGGCGGAGGTGGTTTCAAATTCCGGCCCCGATTCCGACGGGTATTTCGGCTACGTTTTGCGCGCGGAGGAAAACTCCGGGCTCGGCAGGAGGCTCATAAGCGCGCTCGCCGCCGACCCGCGCCTTGCGCTCAGGGAGGTCGCGCACAGGAAGCCGAGCCTCGAGGAAATATTCATGGCCGCCACGCGCCGGAGCTGGGAGCAGACTTCGGATCTTCCCGAAGGCGGCGGAAGGAGGGGAAAATGAGGAAATTCGGATATCTCTTCAACCAGCAGCTCAACCAGATGTTCATCTCGCCGTCGACATACATTGCGGCGTTCCTGTTTCTGGCGTTCATGGGCGTGATATACCTCTATTCGCTCGTGGAGGTCAGCCGGGGCGCCGGCGACAGGTCGCCGACGGAGATTTTTCTGTCCGCGTTCTGGATTCCCGTTCTGTTCATGGTGCCGCTGCTGACGATGCGCAGCCTTTCCGAGGAGCGGCGCATGGGGACGCTCGGAACCATGATGACGACTCCCGTCACGGCGTTCGAGATAGTCCTTTCAAAGTTTCTGGCCGCATACCTCTTTTACGCGCTTCTCTGGGCGATGACGCTGGCCTTCCCGCTCGCGGCGTTTTTCTACCTGCCGCAGGCCGCGGCGGATCCGCGCCTCCTGTTTTCCGAGCGGGCCGTTTCGGGCTATCTGTTCGTGCTCGTCAGCGGCGCGATGTACGTGTCGATAGGCGTGTTCGCAAGCTCCCTCACGCGCACGACGTTCGTGGCGGGAATGCTTTCGTTCGGAATGCTCTTTCTGTCCATCGTCGGGGCGGGGCTCGTCTCGAAGTTCCCGGCCGATCCGGGAGGGGCGTTTTCGTGGGTCGAGCCCGCGGTGTCGTACGTGGACACTTTCAGGCATCTCGACGAATTTTCCGGGGCCCTTTTGGACACCCGGCCATTCTTCTTCTATCTGAGCACCGCGGCGGCGTTCGTGGCGTTCACGTCCCTGGTCACGGAGTCCAAAAGCGCATGAGCGGAAATCCCGGAAGATTCGACGACTTCAAATACGCCACGCGCGTGCGCGCCCTCAACCTGTGGGCGCAGATAGCGCTCGGGGCGCTGCTGTTCGCGGGGCTGAACTTTCTCGCCGCGCGCCACTACGCGAACTTCGACATCTCCCGCGACGGGGCCCATTCCCTGTCCCCGGAGAGCGCCGCGTATGTCAAGGGCCTCAGGGAGCCCGTTGAAATTTACGCGGTTTTCGGCCCCGATTCGGACAATCCCGACGCCGGCCGCGCGCGCCGCGATCTCCGCACGCTGTTTTCGCAGTACGAATACCTTTCTGAAAAGTCCGCGCCCGTGAAGGCGCGCTTCGTGCAGGCGCACATCGAAAGCGCGCGCGCCGAGGCGCTCGCCCGCAGGTTCGGCAGCGACATCGAAGACATGGCCATAGTCGCGTGCGGGCAGAAGTTCAAAAAGATTCCGCTTTCCGACTTCTATTCGTCGGAGGAGGGCAAGCCGCCGAAGTTCAGGGGGGAGCAGCTCGTCACGTCGGCGATTCTGAACGTTTCCAGGGGCGGCGAACAGAAGGTGTACTTTTTGAAGGGGCACGGCGAAATGGGCCCCCGGGATTCCTCTGCGTCGCGCGGGCTTTCGGAGTTCGCGGCGGCGCTGAAGTCGCGCAACTATTCGGTTGAGGAGCTCGACCTGGGCGAGGCAAGGCAGGTGCCAAAGGACGCCGGGCTCGTGGTTATAGCGGGCGCGCAGGCGGCCTTTTTGCCGCGCGAGATAGACGAGCTGCGCAAGTACCTCATAAACTCCAACGGCAGGGTTCTGATGCTGCTGTCGCTCGGGCCGCTCGGGGGGCTGGAGGATATCCTCTTCGAGTGGGGGCTGATGAGCGACGACAAGCTCGTGCTCGACTCGAGCGGGGACTACGAGAGCTCGGCGGGGGATCTCATCGCGCGCAGCTTCCCGAAGACGCCGCACCCGATAGCGAAGTATCTCGTCGACATCGGCATGCCGGTGCAGTTCGGCTCCGCGCGCCCCGTGCGTCCCGACATGGGAGCGCCCATCGACGACTCGCTGAAAGTGGATCCGATAATCCTGAGCGGCCCGACGAGCTGGGCGGAGACCTCCTACCGCCGCGCGGGGGTTCAGCGGTACGACGATTCCGCGGATTTGCCGGGGCCGCTGCCGCTGGGAATGGCGGCCTCGAGGGTGGGCGGCAACGACCTCGGGCTGACGATCCCCGGCGGCAGGCTCGTCGTGTTCGGAGACGAGAACTTCGCGGCCAACAGCCGCTTCGGCAGGCTCGGGAACTCCAAGCTCGCAGTCAACGCGGTCAACTGGATGTTCGACGAAAACTCCATGCTCAACATACCCGCGCGCCAGCTCGAATCGTATTCGCTGACGCTTTCCATGAACGAGATAGCGGGCCTCGGATGGCGCTTTGCGGTTCTCCCGGCCGCGGTATTGGCGATGTCGCTGTTCGTGTGGCTTGCGAGGAGGAACTGACATTATGAGGTTTAAATTCACGATTTTCCTGCTGGCGGCAAACCTCGCGCTATTCGCCGCGATATGGGGGCTTGAGCGCGCCCCCTCGCCCGGCGCCCCGGAGCGCGGCGCAATGGCGCCGATCACCGTCCTCGAAATCGAGGGCAAGTCGGTCGAAAAGCCGAGGGTTTTGAGGCTCGAAAACAACAGGTGGCGCATAGTCTCCCCGATAGACTGGCCGGCAAACTTGTTTGCGGTCAACCGCATAATAAACCAGCTCGAATTTCTCGAGAAGGAGACGGGATTTCCGGCGGCCGAGGCGTTCAGGCGCGGCCACGGGCTCGCGGAATACGGGCTCGACGACCCCGCCTATTCCTTCAAGTACGGCAACGGCGAAAAGATGTACGCGCTCAAAGTCGGCAAGGGCGCGCCCGTCGGCAACCGGATATACCTCTTCGACTCCCTTTCCGACAGGATAGTCGTGGTTGACAAGGAGTTTGTCGACGGGCTGATAGTGGACATGGAGCGCCTGCGCAACCAGCTCGTGTTCGACATACCGCGCTTCGAGGTATCGGCGTTTTCGGTGCGCCTGCCGATAGCGGCCTCGCCCGCCGACCCCAAGACGAATTTTCTGCGCGTCGGGCTCGTGCGGGACGGGGGCAAATGGAAGATGGAAACCCCCATCGCCGCGGCGGCCGACCCGCGCGAAGTCGACGCCTTCCTCGACGAGATATGCAGGGTGTGCGCCATGGGCTTCCCGCAGGAGGCGACGCTTTCCGAGGCCGGCTTCGACGGCGGGACGCTGCCTGCGAGCGTGACCTTGCAGGGCACGAACAGGCGCCAGGTGCTGCTCATAGGCTCCAAGACCAGGGACGGCTCGCAGGTCTACGCGCGCCTCGAGGACAACCCGACGCTTTTCACGCTCGACGCCTCGTTTCTGAAAAACCTTGAAAACCTCCAGACGACCCTGCGCGACAAGTCGTTTTTCAGCTTCGACGCCGGCCGCGCCACGGCGCTTGAAATTTCAAAGGGCGGGCGGACGGTGTCCTTCCACAAGCTCGCCGGCGGGCTTTGGGACGTTGTGGGAAGCGCCGGCGGGAAGGGGGCGACGGCGAGCGCGGATCTGGCCGCCGTCAGCGACGTGCTCAACAAGCTTTCCAAAGTCAGGGCGCGCACCTTTGTCAGCGATTCGGCGGCGAACTTTTCGCAGTACGGCATGGGCCCCGGCTGCCTGCGGATAACAGTCACGCGCGACGACGGCGGGTCGGACTCCATTTTGATAGGCTCCGAATACGACGACGGCGGGGAGCCGCTGATGTACGCCAAGACGGGCTCGGGAAGCGCCGTCTACGGCATAAGCAAGGAGCTCGCCGCGGCGGCCTCCACCGACTTCCTGAAATACCGCTCAAAGGCCCTCTGGGCTCTGCCGGATACCGCGAGGGTGTCCTCCGTGAAAATCTCGAGGCTCCCGGATTCGGCGGCGGTTTTTGAAGTGCGCTCCTCCGGCTCGGAGACGGTGGCCGAGGCGATCAAAAAGCTCCCTCCGCGCGACGCCGAGGCCGCGCGCGTTCTCGCGGGGGCCGCCAGGGTGTTCCCAGTATCGGAATACCTCCCCCAGAAGTTTTCCGAAAACGGCGTGTCCGCGGGCGGAGCGCGGCTGCCGTGGGCCTATTCGGTGTCGTTTTCGGCGGATTTGCCCGGGGCGGATTCCGCGTCGGTCAAGACCCGCGAAATCCTCCTCACCGAGCGCGCGGGCGGGACGCGGCAGTACGGCGGCTGCAAGGCGGACGGCGCGGTTTTCGTGCCCTCCCAGGATTTCATAGACGCCGTGTTTGAAATCGTCTCGAAGCGCTCCGAGCCCTCCGAACTCAAAAAGGATCCTCCGGTTCCGCCGTCGCAGTAGCCTTGGAAAAACGCCCGACAGGAACGCCCTTTGCCAAGCGGGCCCGGGACGCCTTCCGAAGGGCCCTGTATCCGCTGAACTTCCTGTTGTCGCTCATTCTGGCCTTCCAGGCGCTGGCGTTTTACGCGTTGCGCAAGAGGGAGTTCCCGCTGCCGGATTTCGCAAACTCGGCCGTCGCCCTCGCGGCGTCCGCGGCGGGATTCGACCTTCGGTATTCGCGCGCGTGCGTGTCTGTGGACGGGAGGGTTCGCATAAGCGGCGTCGCGCTGCGCGCGGAGGGGACGCCGTCGCCGTTCTTTTCCGCGGAGAAAATAGACCTCTCGTTTTGGCCGATTGCCTTCCTTAACGGCGACTTTTCGCCGCGCGACGTGCGGGTGTACGGGGGGGCGCTCGGCGACACGGTGCGCGGCGTGGCGGAGGCCCCGACGGTTTCGCACATATATTTGAGCGCTTCCAGAACCGGGCGGTGGTGGCGCGTGGAGTCGGCGTGCTTCAAGATTGCGTCGCTTTCGGCGGCGGTGTCGGCGGACGTGTCGGACAAGTTTTCCCCCGAGGAGTTTTTGCGCAGCAACGGCGTGGACATGCCGTCCGGGCCCGGCGGCGGAATTGCCGACAGGATAAACGCCGCGGTTTCCGCCGCGGAGAGGTATTCCAAATATCTCGAAGCCTTCGCCTCCCCCGTCTGTTCGGCGGACCTCTTCCTGTCCGGGGCGGAATCGAGCAGGGGGAGGCTGATTTTTTATTCGGAGTCCGCCGTTTTCCCGGTGAAGTCGAAGGAGGCGCGCTTCGGAAATCTGCGGCTGTTTCTGCGGTACGACGGCGGGAAAATATCCGACGGCCTCTTTGCCGGGATCCGAGCCGAAAAATTTTCCGGCGACGGCCTTCCCCAGTGCGGCAATATTTCGGCGTCTGCAAATCTGCTTGCCGGCGGCGGGTCTTTCGCGCTCTCCAATATTTGCGTTTCCGCGGGCAACATTGAGTACGAGGGATTCAGGCTGGACAACGTGTCGGTGCGCAAGGACTTTCTCGACGGGGAGTCCGCCGGCGAGAGCTGGGAGGCCTTCGCGGCGTTTGACGACTGCCGCTTCGGCGCGAAGTTTTCGCTGGACGGGCCGTCGCGCCTTTCCGCCGAATTTTCTGGCTCGCTCGACCCGAAGGTCATTACGGGGCACAAGTCGCTTGCGGGGATACGGGAGCTTCAAGATTTCGAGTTCAGGCGCGGCCTGTCGCTGAAAGGCTCCGCAAAGTGCGATTTTGCGGAGTCGCGGTTTGCGGCCGACGCCGACTTCGAGGCGTCCGACTGCTCCATAATGGGCATTCCCGTCCGGCGGGCGGCGGGCAGGGTGGAGTTCGACTCGTCTTCGGGCGTGATAGACGCCTCGAAGCTCGAGGTGCAGACCGTCGAGGGCTGGGGGGCTTCGGGAAGGTTTGTTCAGAACTTAAAGGACATGCGCTATAAGATATACGTGGACGGCTCCATACGCCCGATGGCCATAGCGCACTTTATGGCGCCGTGGTGGTCGCGGGTTTTCAAGTCCTTCGAATGGACAAAGGGGGGGGGATTTCCGGAGGCGGACTTCTTTGTCGAGGGCAAATGGGGCAGCCCCGAGTTCATATGGTGCTACGGCCGGGCGCGCGGCGGGGGGGCCGTCTACAACGGCTCTAAGTTTGACGAGTTTTCCCTAAACGTGTGGGTCAACCCGTCGCGCATTTCGCTTTACGACATACGCCTGCGCGCGCAAAACCGCAATGCGCACGGAAACGTGCAGTGGCTGTACGGCAAAGACGGGCTCACGACTTTCGACAGCCAGACGCTTTTTCTGGTGTCGGGGCTGTCCTCCGAAGAGCTTGTGTCGCTGGGCGGGGGCGACGTGGCGGACGTGTTCGAGGTCGTAAAATTCGCGGAGGCTCCGCAGCTCACGGTGGGCGGGCTCATTCGCAACCCGCGCAACAACCCCGGCGGTCTTCCGGACGTGTTCAACGTTTCGGGCTTTGCTCCGGGAGACACGCATATAGAAACGGCGGTTCTGAAAAACCTCAGATTTTCGGCCAGGAGCGACAAGGCGACCACCCGGGTGGACGACGCGTCCTTCGATTTCTGCGGGGGCAGCGCCGACGGGAATATTGTCCTGAAAAAGGAGGGCGGGAAAACGCTCTTTGACGCGTCGGCAACGGCCGAGAAGATGAATCAGGCGGAGTTTACCCGCTTCCTGATGTCGCTCGACCCGTCGAAGGGGTCGGACGAAACCGAGCCTTCCGCCGGCAATGCCGAAGGGGGGGCGTCTGCCGGGCTTCTTGACGGAGGCGAGAGCGGGCTGGTGGACTTGTCTCTCGGGTTGAAGGGGGACATAGGCGACATCGCCCATTCTAAGGGCTCCGGATTCGTGAGCCTTCGGAATCCTAACCTTATGCGCCTCAATTTGCTCGGCGCGCTCTCGCGGGCGTTTTCCGCGCTGAGACTGCCGTTGGGGACTTTCGACATCACCTACGCCAACGGCCGCATTGAAATTGGGGACGGCAGCGTGGATTTCCCGAAGCTCGAGATGGGCGGTGACGTAATGCGCATACGCGGGGCGGCGTCGTACGACTTCATAAACGACGATGTGGACGCCGCCATGCTTATATATCCCTTCGGGGGAATGAAGGGCGCGCTGATTTCCGGAATATCGACGCTCGTGAGCCCGATTTCGAGCGTGATACAGGTGACGGTGGACGGCAAAATTTCCGACCCTTCCGTGGGAATGCAGGTTAGGCCGCTGAATTTTATACAGAGCGAATCCAAAATTCTCGAAAAAATAAGGGATTCGTTCTGACGCCCGCCGAAATCCCGGATTTAAGGGCCAAACTTTTACGGAAGGCGTTTGCCCCCCCCCTGAAATCGGCGGAGCTTCCCCGGGGGTCTTTGGAAGCGCGCGAAACCTTATTTTTTACCGCGACATTTCACATTCCAGCCGCCGTTTTTCGATTCTTCCTTCCCCGCCGGCCCGCGGGGCAAACGGGGGCTTGCGGCGCGCAAAAACGCCTTCCGGCGGCGTGCTCCCGCGCCTTTGCGCTCCGAGTATTTGCTTGTAATCGCGCATTCCCGCGGTAATGTCGCGCAGTATGAACAATGGCGAAAAGTTGAAGTGCGGCGTAGCGGGCGTCGGCTATCTCGGGCAGCACCACGCCCGCATATATTCGGAGCTCGAAAGCACCGAGCTCGTCGGGGTTTGCGACGCCGACCCCGCAAGGGCGCGGGAAATCGCCGAGAGGCTCGGCTGCCGCGTGTTCGGCTCCGTGGCCGAGCTCGGCGAGGCGTGCCACGCCGTGAGCGTGGTGGTCCCCACCGACAGGCATACGGAGGTCGCCATGGAGCTCTTTGAAAAAAACTGCGACCTGCTCATAGAAAAGCCGATATGCACGTCGATCGCCGACGCTGAAAAAATCGTTGAGGCCGCCAGGGCCAGGAACCTCGTAGTTCAGGTCGGCCACATAGAGCACTTCAACCCCGTGATGAAGTTTATGGAGGAGCGCGTCCGCAGCCCGCGCTTTATTACCGCCGACAGGCTCGCGCCGTTCAACCCGCGCGGTACCGAGGTCGGGGTGGTGCTCGACCTGATGATCCACGACATCGGCGTTGTCCTAAAACTGGCAAACTCCCGCGTGTCGCGCATAGAGGCCGTGGGAGTTGGCGTGCTGAGCCGCAGCGAGGACATCGCCAACGCGCGCATCGCCTTTGAGAACGGGTGCGTCGCCAACCTCAACGTCAGCCGCGTAAGCCTCAAAAAGCTGCGCGACATACGCATCTTTCAGGAGGGAATGTACATGTCGCTCGACTTCCTCAACCAGAAAGGGCACGTCATACGCGTAAGGGACTGCGCTGAAATCATTCCCGAGGAGGTTCCTATCGAGAAGAGCGAGCCGCTGAAAATAGAGCTTGCGAGCTTCGCCGACTGCGTGATCAACAAGCGCCGCCCGAAAGTCGACGCCGTTCTCGGCATGAGCGCGCTCGAAGTCGCCCTCGAGATTACCCGACAGATAAGGGCCCTCCAAAAGTAGCGCCCGGAGGTGCCGCCCGAAGCCCGCGATGAAGCCCGACGTTCTCAAAATGCGCTCTTTCGACTTCCCTCCGCCGAAAGGGGGAGGGTGCGATTTGCTCGTGATCGCCGGAGAACACTCGGGCGACGAGCAGGCCGCGCGCATGGTGTCCGGCGCGCTCGCCGAAAACCCCGGCCTGCGCGTCTGCGCGTTCGGCGGGGAGAAGCTCGCCGCCTGCGGCGCGCAGCAGATTTTCGATATGACGAGCTTTTCCGTGGTCGGCCTCGTCGAGGTGCTTAAAAACTACGGTTTTTTCAGGAAGCTCTCCGAGGCCGTCGCCGAATGGATTTCCGAATACCGCCCCCGGGCGGTCTGCTTTGTCGACTATCCGGGGTTCAACCTGCATATGGCCTCCGTCCTCAAGGAGCGCGGGATCAGCCGCAAGGGCGGCGGCGGCGTCCGGCTCCTTTATTACATAAGCCCGCAAATTTGGGCATGGAAGGCGTCGAGACGCTTCAAGATGGCGTCTCTTCTCGACTCGCTCGCCGTTATATTCCCGTTTGAAACCGGGTGCTACGCCGACACGGATCTCGACGTGAGCTTTGTCGGTCACCCGTTTTTGTCGGACTCGTACGAACCCCCCGTAAAATACGGCGCGGACGGGGAAATCCTCATGCTGCCGGGCAGCAGGGAGATCGCCGTCTCGAGAATATTTCCGGTCATGTGCGGGGCGATGGAAAGGCTCGGCGGAGAGCGCGCCGCGGCGGTGTATCCGACGCCGCGGATAAAAAAAATTCTCGAGGGCGAGCTGTCTCGGCGCCCCGGACTGGGAAAGCGGGTGCGCCTCGTCCCAGGCGGCGGGGAAGGGCCGATAGTTGCGAAGGCCGCGATGATGAGCTCGGGGACGATGTCGCTGGCCTGCTCGCTCGAGGGCATACCGGGCGCGATCGTCTACAAGGCGAACCCGTTTACGTATCTGGTCGGCCGAGCCCTCGTAAAGATCGACTATTTGAGCATAGCAAATATCCTGCTTGGCAGGCCGGCGTGGAGGGAGTTCATACAGTTCGGCGCCTCCGCCGCTCCGCTTGCGCGGTATATGGAGGGCTGCCTGCGCCCCTGCGCGCGCGCGGAATTTGCCGGGTACGCAGACAGGCTGAGATCCCTCCTGCACGCGCCGCCGTCGCTCTCAGCCTCGCAGTGGCTGCTCCGGCAGGGGCTGGCGTAGGCGCGCGCCCGGAAAGTTTCGCGCCCGCCCGCGCGGCAAGAAAAACGGGCGGAAGAGGAGTTCCCCTTTTGTTTTGCATTCGGGCGCGGAATCAGGCGAATTTGGCTGCGAAAAAATTCCGGCCGCCCCAGGTTTTGGGGCGGCCGAAACTTTCAGGCGGCGGGGCGGCGCCCGGAGAAAACTGCGCCGCCATGCTTTTTCGGAATCCCTGAAACTCGGTTGCGAGAAAGAGGGATTTTTTTAATTTATCGCGCGGAAACGTGCGGTGTATCTTGAAGTTTGATTTTGGAAAAAATTTGGGAAAAAGGTTTTCGGGAGGAGCGTTGCAAGGGCGTTTTTTTCACACCGCAGCGCGCGATCGCGTGCCGGACGCCAAAACTCGGAGCAGGGCGGAAACATTGCCAAATCTTGCTTCATTTGCCGGCGCAAAAAGCTTCCAAACTCAAATCCGGCCGGCGACTCCGCCCCAATGCCTTTAAATTCCCGTAATCTCCCATTATCTCCCGGCATTTCCCGTTTCCAGCCTCATCTTTCAAACACCAGGGGAAGTAAGTTTTGAAGCCGTTCCCAAAACCCGAAAAAAAAGCGAACCCCCAAAGGGGTTCGTTTTTTTACGGGAT
>DBGCYC010000047.1:0-10683 GCA_048390825.1 Candidatus Merdousia sp. | reverse complement strand
TTTTCAAAGCCCCTGCAAGTCCGTCAGGAACCCTTTTTTCAATCCGGCGCGCGCCCGCAGACATCGCCGGGAAAACCGGCCAAACGTTTGGAACAACGCCTCATATCCCGGCTTTCCCGCAGAAAGCCCAAACCTTTATGCCGCCTATCCGCAAATCCCGACATTTAGGTTTTTTGCCCGGCCAAAGGCATTTTAAGCTTTCTTTGCCCTTGGCTCAAACAACTAACCTTCGCAGGCGACGCCCTGCGAAATCCTGACGCTTCTTGACGTGCGCCGCGCGAAGTCCGGATTGTGCGTTATCAGCAGCAGCGACGCCCGCCCGCCCGAGCATAGGGAAAGCAGCATGCCCATTACAGCCTCCCCCGTCCTCTCGTCGAGGTTACCGGTGGGCTCGTCGGCGAGAATCACGGAGGGCTCGTTCATAAGCGCGCGCGCTATCGCAACCCTCTGCTTCTCGCCGCCCGAAAGCTGCGACGGCAGATGGCGCATCCTGTCCCCGAGCCCCGCGAATTCGAGCAGACCCTCCGCTCGCTCCCGCGACCTGCGCCCCCTGTGGCGACCCGCGATCCTGGCGGCGAACTCCACATTTTCGCGCGCGTCGAGCTCCGGAATCAGGCAGCAGTTCTGGAATACGAATCCCATAAATTCCGCGCGCAGGGCGGCCTGCGCGGAATTGGAGAGGGAGTCTATCCTCCGGCCGCCCCAGCGGACTTCGCCCGCGTCCGGGGCTTCGAGGGCCGCGGCTATGTTGAGGAAAGTCGTCTTGCCCGCGCCGCTCTCGCCGGATATGCTCACGCTCTCGTTTTCAAACACGTCGAGCGACGCGCCCTTCAAAACTTCCGTCAGCCCGCCGCCGGGCGACTTGAAAGACTTGCGGATTCCGGTCGCCGTAAGGATTTTTTCCCCCCTACTCATTGCGCATCGCCTCCGAAGCTTTCAGGCGGGCCGCCCTGAGCGCGGGCAGCAGCCCAGCCAGCGTGCACAGGACAACCGAAAAACCGCACGCCCAAAGGGCGTCCCCGGGCTCGTATTTCACCGGCAGGCGCGCGAAATGATAGAACTCCGCGAGCGCCTCGCGCCCCACGATGAACTCGGCTATCGGCCCGCGGAAATGCAGGAGAACCGCGGTCAGCAGCAGCCCGAGCGCCGAGCCGAAAACGCCTATCGCAAACCCCTGGAAACAGTAAGTGCCCGCGATTTGCAGCGGGCGCGCGCCCATCGCCGCCGAAAGCCCTATCTCGCGCGTTTTGCGCAGCACCGACGTGTATAGCGATATGCAGATGGAAAACGACGCCACCAGAATTATCAGAAATATTATAAGCGACATCATCACTTTTTCCATTTTTATGACGCGCAGAAACGCCTCGTTCGCCCCGCGCCACGTCGAGACCGAATAGCGGCGCGGCACGATTTCGCCGCCGGAAAGCCTTTTGGCGAAAGCCTCCGCGTCTCCCGCAAATTCGTCTTTCAGGCGCACTACGACCGAATGCGAGCCCCCGCCGAGGTTGTACAAATCCCTCATTCTGCGAAGCGAGACTATCGCCACGTTCGAGTCCACCTGCGAGTAGTCCGTCGCCAGCAGCCCCACCACGTCGAGGGAGGCCGCCATGGGCACTTCGTCCCTTTTCAGCCTGTCGAGCATGGTCGGCGAAAACACCTCAACCTTGTCGCCCACACCCATTCCCGCCGACGCCGCGAGCCTCTGCCCGACTATCACTGAGTCGTCGTCGAGGCCGTCGAGGCCGCCCATCTTTACAAAATTTTTTTCCCTCATCGGCAGCGCGCAGTCGCCGGAAACCGTGTCGTAGCTGCGCAGCATCGGGAAAATCGGGACATTGTTTGCGACCATCATCACCGGCCCCTGCGCGACGAACTCCACCGCCGCGACCTCCGGCAGCGCCTTGAGGCGCGCCTTCATTTCGTCGAGCGAATACATCGGCCTGCCGTAGTCGCGTATGATAATGTCCCCGGACGTGTCGCGCAGCTTTGCGGAAATCTCGGAGTGGAAGCCGTTCATCACGCTCTGGGTTCCGAATAGCCCGAGCACCCCGAGCGCCACGCCAAGCACCGATACCGCCGCGAAAAACGATATTCCCCGGCCGGTCGGGAAGAGCTGCTTGAGCGCGATGTAAAGCCACCACTTCATCAGGCTATTCGGGCTTGAGCGACGGGAATAGTATCGTGTCCCTTATGTTCGCGGCGCCCGTGAGAAGTATCACGAGCCTGTCTATGCCTATCCCCATTCCGCCGGCGGGCGGCATGCCGTATTCGAGCGCGGCGAGAAAATCCTCGTCGAGCTTCTGGCGCTCCTCGCCGACCTGCGCCTCGAACATCTCGCGCTGTATGAGCGGGTCGTTCTGCTCGGAGTATGCGGGCGCTATCTCCTGGCCGTTTATGCAGAGCTCGAACACGTCGAGAACCCTCCCGTCCTCGCGGTTGATTTTCGCCAGCGGGCAGAGCTCTTTGGGCACGTTGAGTACGAAAGTCGGCTGTATGAGCTTTGGCTCCACGAGCCTGCCGTAGACGTCGTCGGTAATCTCGTGGTGCTCCTTTCCGGCGTCCGTCTCGACGCCGAGATTTGCCGCGAGCTTCGCCTTTTCCTCCCTGGAAAGCTCAAACCAGTCCGGGGCGCCCGTGGCCTCCCTTACGAGATCCATGTACGTTGCCTTGCGCCACTCTCCGCCGAGGTTTATCTCGCCCCCGTCGGCGCGCCTGATGACGTCGGCGCCCAAAACTTTTTGGCAAATAGAGGCTATGAGGGAGCGTATGAGCTCCATCATTCCGTTGTGGTCGGTGTACGCCTGGTAGACTTCGAGCATCGTGAATTCGGGGTTGTGCCTGCGGTCGAGCCCCTCGTTGCGGAACACCCTCCCCATCTCGAAAACCCTGTCGAAGCCGCCCACGAGCATTCTCTTCAAATAGAGTTCGAGGGCTATGCGCATGTAAAAGTCGCAGTCGAGCGCGTTCATGTGCGTGACAAACGGCCTCGCCGCCGCCCCGCCCGCGACGCCGTGGAGCGTCGGGGTCTCGACCTCCACAAACCCGCGCGACCAGAAAAACTCCCGGATCTGCCGCTGTATCGCGCTGCGCAGAAAAAACCTCCTGCGGGACTCGTCGTTCACGATGAGGTCGAGGTACCTCTGCCTGTAAATCTGCTCGCTGTCCGTGAGGCCGTGCCACTTTTCCGGAAGCGGTCTGAGGCTCTTCGAGAGTATCTTGAAGTCGGACGCGCGCACGGTGATTTCGCCGGTCTTTGTCCTGAACAGCCTGCCTTTCACCCCTATGATGTCGCCGAGGTCGAGAAACTTTTTGAACCAGTCGTTGTACATTCCCTCCGGAAGGGCGTCGCGCGCAAAGTAAATCTGGATTATTCCGTCGCGGTCCCTGATCTTCACAAAGCTCGCCTTGCCCATTAGGCGGAATACCATCACCCTGCCGGCAACGCTCACCTCGTGCACGGAATTTTCACCCTCCGGGGTCGACGCGTCAAAAGACTCTATCGCCTCTTTCGACGTGTGCGTCTGCTCCCAGTTTTGCCTGAACGGGTCGTATCCCAACGCGCGCATCGCGTCGAGCTTCCCTTTTCTGACCGCATATAAATCGTGGGAATTGTCCCCGGTTGTCTTGATTTCCTGGCTCATCTTGAAAAAATATTTAATTCCCCACTGTTTCACACCCTCCCCCGATTCGCAACACTTTTATGACGCGATACCCTGCCGCGGAGACAGTGTTGCCGGGAGACGGCGGGCGCGAAAACCCTTGCCCGTTATACATCATGCCGGCCGGCCTATTCCAGGCCCCTTGCCGGCAAAACGGTCCGCGCCTACATCAGTTTGCGAACCAGAACGAAGGCTTCGGCGTGTTCCATGCCCATTACGGAGCCGCGGAAGAGGGCGAGGGCTTTTATCGCCTCCACGCAGCGGACGTCGGGGTAGGTTTTCAGCTGGCTCTTGTAGGCCTTCACGGCCTCGACTTTTTTGTCGATGTATTCCTCTATGTTGTTGAATACGTTCGGGAGGAATCCGCCCTCGGTGTGGTCTATGTTCCAGTGGGTTTCCGAGAGGGTTTCGTACATGTAAATCTCCCTGATTTTCCTGCCGGTCGGCGTGCATGTGCGCGCCGCCACCTGCGCTGCGTAGAGGATTTCCCGGTGATCCTTGTGAAGGTCGTACATAAACGGCACGTACAGCACGTCGGGGGAAACCTGCTCTATTACGTCGTGGACGGCCCTGTTGACCTCGTGCATCGGAATGTCGTTGAGCAGCACGTTTGGCAGGTCTCTGAAAATTATGTTATTGCGCGGAACACCGAGGATCCGCATGGCCTCTATCGTCTCGGCGCGTATGACGTCCTTGTTGGGCTTCATCACGGGGTGCCCCTCCTCTATCGAGGTGAGGGTTGCGACGTATACGTCGTCGCCCGTGTCGGCGTGCTTGGCGATGGTCGCGCCGCATCCGAGGGTTTCGTCGTCGTTGTGCGGGGCGAGTACGAGTACGGTTTTCTTCATTTTAGCGCCAGTTGCGTTTGAGCCATTCCGGGGTTTTAACGAACCTCACGAATTTTTTTATACCCCTGACTTTCCCGGAGAGCGCCTGGTCGGGCGTGGGATTGCCGTGGAATACCACCATTTTCGCGCCTTTCGGCAGGACGGGTTCGAGGAAAAAGTTCAGCGGGAACGGCCTCATGCAGGTGTACTTGAAGCTCGGCATCCATTCGGACGGCCAGAAGCCGGCAATCCCCCTCTTTGAAAGGGCGTCGCCGACGTACGCCTGTTCGTGGCGGTATGAGGCCTTTATCTTTTCCATGTCCGCCATGAAGTCGTCGTACAGGAACTGCAGCTCCCCGGCCTCGAAGCGGTAGACGCCCGTCTCGCCGATTCCGTGCTTTTCGGAGGGCTTCCAGTGCCTGATGAAGATGAATTTCCCGTCCATCGTGAAATAGTCGTCTATGTTGCCGACTATCACGGTGTCGAGGTCGAGGAATAGCACGCGCCCCTCGAGCCCGACGTCCCCTCTGAACAGCGAGAGTTTGCGCCAGCCGCGCTCCCTGTCCGGCGGCAGATCCATTTCCGGGAGGGGGCGGGCGTCGATTTCGGGGTTTAGCCCCCTGGCGTCGTCGGTAAAGCAAGCGAACTTGAACGGCAGCGTCGTGTTGCGCGCGACCATGTTGAATAGCCTGTTGACGTATTCGGGGCCGTATTTATCGCCCCATTTCATGCAAACAACTGTGTACATATGCCGCCGTCGAAAAGATGGATTTTTATCAAATAAGTCGAAACTTATATCCGCAAAACGGCGCGCGTGTCAACCCCCGACTTGCCGGCGTGCGGCTCAGGCCCGGAAGCGCCCGAGGTTGCGCGCGTACAGGCGGCGCATCTTCCAGAATTGCGGGCGCAGAAAGAAGAACAGGTGGCGGCTGAAATAGTTTGCGAGGGCGGGGAGGGGGCGGAAGGCGGAGCGGAATTTTTCGGCTTCGGCGGCGTAGGGCGTCTTTGAGAGGTAATAAAAATAGGCCGGGGCAAACGGGTGCGCCAGCGCGGAGCCCGGAATTTTCCACGGCTTGTCGGGGCCCGTGAAATGCACTATCGCCGGATTTTCCGCAGCCTCCGCGAGTTCCCGGGCCGCGGAAAATTTCGGCTTCGGAACCTTCCTGAAAAGCGGGGCGACGGCGTTCCACTTCTGCGGAAGGAAGATTTCGTCGCCCGCAAACGCCATGTTCAGGGCGTCCTGGTCGAGGTATTTGCTCCGCCCGGAGATCTCCGCTGTCTTTTTGAAGAGCTTTTCGTCGGCGCGGGTTTCGCGCATTTTTGCGAGGTTCAGCAGCATCACGCCCGAATTGAAGTACCTGCCGAGCCCGAGCGACTTTACGTAGGATTCTTTTATTACGTCGTCCGCCACCCCCGCGCATACGCCCGAAACGTCGATGTCGAAGAGCTCGCCTATGTCGCCGAGGACTATCACATCGCAGTCAAGATAGACCGCCTTGCCGGCGTCGGGCCGTATCTTCGCCGCGCAGTAGCGGTAGCAGGCCTCTATCGAGAGGTGTTTCAGCTTTACGTCGAAGCCCGCGAACAGCGACCTGTCAACCTCGAGAAATTCTACCTGCGCGCGCCCGCCCGCGCAGGCGGAGATTTTCATGCGGGCGTCTTCCGGCAGCGCGCCGCTAAGGATATTGAAGCGCAGGTTCCGCCGCGTGTTGTCCATCGCCGACGCCATCGCCGCGCAGAGGTGCGGGGCGTAATTGGCGTCGCACGACATAAATATTTCGACCAGCGCGGAATTGCCCATCGGATAAGATAAAAGAGGAGGGAGGGGGAGGGGGCAAGCGCAAATTTTGGGCAAATTTTTGACTCATTTTATCAGAATAATATATTGACAAATATAACGAATCGGTCTACGAAAAAATGAAAATCACCCTCAACCAGCAAGAAAATGAAAAAACTTCTCATTCTTTCGCCGTTTCTGGCATCCGCCTCCGTTTTCGCCGAAAACGTCGTCATTTCCAATTCCGGCGAGTATGCCTCCGCCGTTTCCGATTATACTTTCGCCTTTCAAAGCGCCGGCGACACCCTTGTCGCCGACATGGATTTGACGGGCGATTACGGGTTAAACTATATACAGGGAACCGGCTCCGCCTCCGATTCTTTTTATATTTCAACCTCAAAGGATCACGCCTTAATTTCCGCGTCTTCCTCTAACAGCCTTTTGCGCTGGGGATCCGACGGGTCCGCATACGGCAGCAGCAAGGGGACGTACAATATCGGGGAAAATGTCGAGGTTTCCGCGCAACAGAACATATTGCGCAACGGCGTTGCGGTAAACGTATATGGAAAGATGGATAACACCGGAAGCCTTTCCATGGATGCGGGATCGCTTGTCTGCGTGAAATCGGGCGGAATTTTGTCCGGGCCGCTTAACGTTTGGGGCAATGCGGCGCGCATAGTGGTGGAGTCCGGCGGCGAGGCCGTCGCGCCGGGGAATGCCGGACTGGCCGGAGACAATGCGAGCGTTGTTGTCGAGGGGTATTTTCAAAGCAACAGTCTGCAAATGTCTGGGACGGGAGTTTTGTTCGACGTCAAAAAGGGCGGCCTTGCGGCAATAGTCGGCGATGTGACTATCGGGAATGCCGGCGTCGCCCTATACGTGGGCGGGGACTTCAACGTTTCCGGGGCGATAAAGGCGTTGAACGGCGAATCTCTTGCAATAGAGTTTACCGATTCCGCCGCGCTCTTAACTGTATCCGACCTCGAATTGGGCCAAGTTGACATAAACGGGATATGGGGCGAAAGGAATCTCGCTATTATCTCCATGACTGCCGACGAGATAAAAGGCATAAATTGGTTTCACGACGGCGAGGAGCTGGTTTTCGGCCAAACGTATTTTCTTCTGGAAAAGTCCGGCGGGGGCTATTATTTCTCGTCGGTTCCGGAACCGTCGGCGTTCGCCGCAGTACTTGGGCTTGCCGCCCTCGCTTTGGTTGCGCGCTTTGGCCGCAGATGAATCCGCACCCCGCAGGTTCCGCTGCGCTCATGGAAATTTTTGCCAAGGCTGCCGCCGTATTTTCGGGGGTTCTCGCATGCGCCTCGTTCGGCGCGGATATCCGGATTCCCGTTTTGGGAGGGGAGGTTCCGCGGCGGCCTCCGGATTGGAGCGTTCCGACGGGCGCCGAGGAATTTGACGCGGATCCGCCGAGGCCCGTCCGGGAGCTTGAAGTGGACGCCGCGGACTTCGGCGCCGGAAGCGGAAGCGATTGCGCGGGCGCGCTCAACAGGGCTATCGCGGAGTGCAAGAGGCTCGGGGCTTCCAGGCTCGTCCTTCCCCGCGGCAGATATTTCGCCTTCGGCGATGCGCCGATAGTTCTCGACGGCATGAAAGATTTTACCCTGGACGGGCGGGGCTCGACCATAGTTTTCAGGAAGAGGCGCTCGAACAATATCACCGTAAAGAATTGCGAAAGGGTGAAAATCTGCAACCTCAACGTCGACTGGGACTGGGATTCCGACCCGCTCGCAAGCGTGGTTGAGGTGGTCGGCAAAAGCCTTTCGGAGGGCGGGGAGGCTTATGTGGATTTCAAGTTTCTTGAATACGATGATTTCCCGAACAAGGGCGCCTCGATGATATGCACGTCCCCGTACGACGTCGAAGCCGGCTGCGTCGGCGGCGGGAACGGCGCGCATAACTGGTTCGACAACGCGGGCGGCAAAAGCGTCCGCGGGAAAGTCGAATGGCTTTCCGGGAATGTCGCGCGGGTGCATTACAACAGCCGCGCCGCCTGGGGGTCGCGCGCGGGAATCGGGGCGTACTCGGTCGGAATGAAGCTGCGGATGCAGCACTACTATTACCATATGGACAATATGCATATGGCGGGCAACCGCCACCTGAGGCTCGAAAATTTCAACGTGTATTCGTGCGCGGGGCACGCCTTTTTTGTGGAGGGAGAACAGAAGTACACGCAATTTCTCAACGTGAACATAAGGCGTCCGCCGGGCGCGAAGAGGCGGGCGATTACGTGCACTGCCGACCACCTGCACTTCAAAAACTCCCTCGGGCATTTCAAGATGGAGAACTGCGAATTTTCGCTCGGAGGCGACGACTGCGCCAATTTTCACGACGTTTCGGCCCTGGCGCGCAAAATTTCGGACAGCGCGCTGGAGATAAAGAGGGGGTATTGTTCGGAGGGCGACGAGGTCGAACTGCGCAATTTGGATTTTTCCCCCGCGAATTTTCGGGCGAAAGTTGTCCGGGCGGGGCGCGGGGAGAAGTCGGATATTGTGGAATTCGGCCGCAAGCTTCCGGACGGAGGGGAATACATAGTCTTCAACCGCAAGTACGGAACGCGCAACATAATCGTCCGAAACTGCAAATTTTGGGGCAACCGCGCGCGCGGGCTTATAATAGGCGCAAGCGACGTCACGGTAGACGGCTGCGAATTTTACCACATTGAATTTGGCGCGGTGCGGATCGTCACAGGCTGCCGCCCCGGACTTTGGAGCGAGGGGTATGGCGCGGAAAACATAGTGGTGAAGAATTGCCGCATGGAATCTTCCGCAATCACCCGGGCGGACGACGGGGACGTTTTGATTTCGTCCTATCCCGAAAAAACGGCGTATCCCATAATCAAAAACGTGCTTTTTAAAAATAATAAATTCATAGATTCGTTCGGAGCTGTGGCGAAAATTTCAAGCTGCGACAACGTTGCGTTCGAGGGCAACGAATTTGTCGGCAAGTCCGCGCGGGAGAGGGAACGGGGCGACAGGGGCGCATTTTCGGTAACCCTGTCTTCGCGCGTGCGGATTGTCGGAAACAAATTTTCCGGCGCCTTTCCCCGCGGGTGCGCGGTTTTTGCGGATCCGGTTTCCGCCAAAAGCGTTGTCGCGGCCGGGAATTACGCGCCGGAAGGGCGGTAGGGTTTCACGCTATTTTCGCGCCGCTTTGATGCTTGAAAGATGAGCCTGGAAATACCGGGAAATTGCGGGGATTTAAAGGCTTTGCGGCGGAGTCGCCGGCCGGATTTGGGTTTGGAAACTTTTTGCGCCGGCGCCGGCAAATGAAGCAAGATTTGGGAAGGTTTTCGCCCTGCTCCGGGTTTTGGCGTCCAGCCCGCGATCACGCTCCGGGGTGAAAAAACGCCCTTGCGGCGCTCCTCCCGGAAACCTTTTCCCCAAACCCTGATTCATTTTTCCAAAATCAAACTTCAAGATGCGGCTTGCGGATTGCGCGCGGAAACCGGCAAAAGAAAAGGGCGCGCCCGTCCGGGCGCGCCCTCGCTATTGCCTTTTGAACTATCAGTTTCCTATAGTTGCGATAAAGTATCCGGCGACGAGCGCCGTGCCTATGACGCCCGCGACGTTCGGGCCCATTGCGTGCATGAGCAGGAAGTTCGTGGGGTCGGCCTTCTGGCCTTCCACCTGCGAGACGCGGGCCGCCATCGGGACGGCCGAGACGCCCGCGGAGCCGATTAGCGGGTTCACCTTGTCCCCTCCGAAGAGGTTCATTATTTTTGCCATCACGACCCCCGCCGCGGTCGAGAAGCCGAAGGCCACCACCCCGAGCGCGAGGATTGAAAGCGTGTCCACGCGCAGGAACCTGTCGCCCGTCATGGTTATGCCCACGGACGTGCCGAGGAAAATTGTCACCACGTTGATGAGCTCGTTTTGCGCGGCTTTGCTGAGGCGCTCGCAGACTCCGCATTCGCGCAGGAAGTTGCCGAGCATGAGCATGGCAACGAGCGCCGACACGTCCGGGACGAGCAGTATGCAGAATATCGTGACCACCAGCGCGAAAATCAGCTTTTCGAGGCGCGAGACCTTGCGGAGGCTCTTCATGCGTATCTTGCGCTCGGCTTCCGTTGTGAGCGCGCGCATGATGGGCGGCTGGATTATCGGCACGAGCGCCATATAGCTGTACGCCGCCACCGCTATCGGCGCGAGCAGATGGGGGGCGAGCTTGTTCGTTATGAATATGGAAGTGGGGCCGTCGGCGCCGCCTATGATGCCGATGGAAGCCGCCTCCTGAGAAGTGAAGCCGAGGTATATCGCGCCGATGAAAGTCGCAAACACGCCGAACTGCGCGGCCCCTCCCAAGAGCAGGGTTTTCGGGCGCGCGATGAGCGGGCCGAAGTCGGTGAGCGCCCCCACGCCGAGGAATATGAGCGGCGGGAAGATTTCGAGCAGGACGCCCATCT
>DBGCYC010000046.1:0-35031 GCA_048390825.1 Candidatus Merdousia sp. | reverse complement strand
TTTCGTTTTCATTGCGCCAAATCCCGGAAGCTAAGGTTTTCAGAACGAACTTCGGAAGCGTTAGATTTATACGGAAGGATAGCCCTATTGCGTGAGCAATGGGTGTAAGGGGAGCTTACCCCCTTCTATGGCAGTGCGGCTCGTACCGGCCCGTGCCGCCCGAATTCTGGAAGCATTAACGAACCTCCCATGAGAGGTTCGTTTTTTGTTGGGATTTGTGAGGGGGATAGGCGTATTGGCTTCGCCAATCGCCGTAAGGGGTTTACCCCTTCAATGGAAGCGGCACCTTGCCGCGGGGATAGGCGAATTGCGTAAGCAATCGCCGTAAGGGGCTATGCCCCTTCTATGGCAGTGCGCCTCGCACCGGCACTGCCGCTGGCTGGCGCACCTTGCGCCCGCTTTCGGCGTTGGTTTAGTGGGGGGAGAGGAAGGAGAATGTCTGTGTGTTGCGCAGTATTGCGTAGACTATGAAAACCGCGAGTATTATTATCGGAGTCGCGGGTTTGCGGAAGGGTTTTGGAAAAAAGTACGCTATCGGGAGAATCGGGATAAAGACTACGGCGAGCGCGTTCTGCGAAAGCGCCTCTCCCAAATCGCCTCGGAGCAGCGCGTGGAGGGCGCGCAGGGTTCCGCAGCCGGGACAGTGGAGCTTTGTCAGCGCGTTCGTCGGGCATGGCGGAAAAATTGCCGACGTCGACGGATCGAAAAACCACAGCATTGCGAGCAAAAACGCCCCGCCCGCCGCGACGAGCGCGTAGAGCGTTTTGTCGGATATTCGGAACATTTTTATCTTTTTGCGGCGGAGTATGCCTCGAACAGGTCTTTCAGCCCCAGTTTCCAAAGGGCCGCAAAGCACAGGAAAATGAGCGCCGCGTTTATGATGGCCGATGGGAGCAGCCCCCAAATCCCCCAGCGCCTCGCCTCGCGGACCAGCCGCTCGGCGGCTTCGCGCCTGCCGGCGGCCAGCTCAGCGACCGCCCTGTCGGCCTTTGCCAGCCCGTACAGGGCGAAGTAGTTGCCGAGCAGGAAGAATGTCGCAAGGCAGAGAGATTTTGCGCCCGCCGCCCCGGCGTCGGGCCCGCCGGAAGACTTGCCTTTTCCGTCCATGCGCAAATCCGCGCCGGGGGCGTCTAAGCGGCTACGCCGCCGAGCATCAGCCCGACGAGGCTTATGGCGTTTATGGCTACCCCAATCCAGAGCGACACCATTCCCCAGTATTTCGCCTTTTCGGAGTTTGTTTTTGCGAGCTCGTAGTTGCGCGCGGCGAGCGCGGAGTTCACCTGGACTGCGTATACTATCGAGACTATTCCGAACGGCAGGCAGCAGAACAGCGTCGTAAGGATTGCGAGCACGAGGTGGTTTTTTATGTTGGGGACGCCCTGGTCGCCCGGGTTTGCGTTTTGGTTTTCCATGCTTTATATTTGGGTTAAATTTGCGAGGGCCGCGAGCGCGAGCGGCAGGAGGAAAAACAGCGAATTGAGAATGTAGAGCGCGACGCCGCACCAAAGGGCGGTCTTTCCCCAGAACAGCGCCTTGCCCGACGAGAACTCCGCCATCTCGAAATTTCCGGAATTTAATGAAATGTTCACCTGAACCGCGTAAATCAGTGATATGATCCCGAACGGCAGGCAGCAGAAGAGCGTCGTCAGAACCGCGAGCGCGAGGCGGTTTTTCGGCATTTGCCGCGGGCGGGATCCGCCGCGCGCGCCGCCGTCCGGGGCTGTGAATTGTTCCTGATCCATTGCGAAAGTCGCCGTTCCCGATACGGAAGGCTCTTACAATCTCGCCCTGAAGGCGGGGTTTGTCAACAATATCGCGCGCCTGAAAATTTTTTTAAAAAAAGTCTTGACTGTTTTTTGCGCAGTGCAAAATTGCCCAACTATACAAAATTTAATGAAAAACTGGTGGCACAGTCCGAAGGTCGCGTAGGGTTTAAAACGGTTTTAAACTTTTGGCGGCCTTTTGTCTGGCCGCTTTTTTTTGGCCTTCAAAATGACACCTTCAAAATCTGAATTCATGGAGCTTGCGCGGGGCGCGAACGTCGTGCCCGTATACGCGGAGCTGCTCGCGGACACGGAGACGCCCGTATCGGCCTTCGCCAAATTCGGCGGCTCGGGCGAATGCTTTCTGCTCGAAAGCGCGGAGAACATCGACAACTGGGGCAGGTATTCGTTCATAGGGTGCAATCCGGGCGCGGTTTTCACCCTCAACGGCAGGTCTTCCGTACTGAAGTTCTCGGACTCGGAGGAAATCCGGTCTGTCTCGGAGGAGGGGCTCGGGCCCCTTGCGCCGCTTCGGGAATACATCGCCGGCCGCAGGTGCGCGGATGTCCCGGGGCTGCCGCGCTTTTTCGGCGGGGCCGTGGGGTATTTCGGGTACGAATGCGTCGGTCTGTTTGAGAGGCTTCCCGAGCCGAAGGGAAAGAGGGTCTGGGACGACGCGCGCTTTGCGCTGTACGACGACATCGTGGTGTTCGACAATTTGCGGCATACGGCCAAGCTCGTGGCGTGCGCGCACATCGACAGGTTCGATTCCCCGGCGGCGGCCTACGAAGACGCGGTTTCGAGGGTCGGGAGGCTTTCGGAAATTTTCAGGTCGCCGCGCGTTTCGGCTCGGGCTTCCGAGGGCGCCGCGAGGGCGAGGCTTTCGCCGAACATGCCGCGCGACGCCTTTGTGGAGATGGTCGAAAAGGCGAAAGATTACATAAAGAGCGGCGAGGCCATACAGGTGGTGCCGTCCCAGAAATTTTCGGCGGACGCGCGGGTGGAGCCGCTTGCGGCGTACAGGGCGCTGCGCCTTATAAACCCCTCGCCGTACATGTTCTGCCTGAAAACCCCGGACGGGTGCCTTGTAGGCTCTTCTCCCGAGACGCTTTTGCGCTTCGGGGAGGGCAGGGCGGAGGTTCGCCCGATAGCGGGGACGCGCCGCAGGGGGAGGGACGAAAACGAGGACATGCGGCTGGCGGACGAACTGCTCTCGAACGAGAAGGAGCGCGCGGAGCACCTGATGCTTGTCGACCTGGGGCGCAACGACCTCTCGCGCTTCTGCCGCTCCGGCAGCGTGCAGGTCGGCGACTTCATGAAAATCGAGAGGTATTCGCACGTCATGCACCTGGTCTCCGACGTCTCGGGGATCGTCGCGGACGGGGCGGACGCCTTTGACGCGCTCGCGGCCGCATTCCCTGCGGGGACTCTTTCGGGCGCGCCAAAAATCAGGGCGATGGAGATAATCGGCGAGCTCGAGCCCGAGCGCAGGGGGCCCTACGGCGGGGCGGTCGGGTACGTGGGCTTCGGCGGCAACATGGATTTGGCGATAACAATCCGCACCCTCCAGATCCGCGGAAGCAGGGTGTCCGTCCAGGCGGGGGCGGGGATAGTGTACGACTCCGACCCCGAGGCCGAGTACGAGGAGACCGTCATGAAGTCGCGCGCGGCGGCGCGGGCTTTGGAGCTTGCGGCGCAAATAGATTCTCTGGACATTTCGAACATATAGGGGCGAAAAATGGTTCTTCTGATAGACAATTACGATTCCTTCACGTACAATCTGGTTCACTACTTCGAGACGCTCGGGGCGGAGGTGAAGGTGGTGCGCAACGACTCGGCGACTCCCGGGGAGCTGCTGGCGCTCTCGCCGAAGGCCGCGGTGATCTCGCCGGGCCCGAGCTCTCCGAAGAACGCGGGAATCTGCGTGGACTTCATACGCGAGTGCGCCGGCAAACTTCCGGTATTCGGCGTGTGCCTCGGAATGCAGTCGATAGGCTGCGCCTTCGGCGCGGATATAGTTTCCGCAAAGAGGATAATGCACGGGAAAACGAGCATGGTGGCGCACGACTCCTCCGGGGTGTTCGCGGGGCTGCCGAACCCGGTGGAGGTTGTCAGATACCATTCGCTCGCGGTCGCCGAGAGTTCCCTGCCGCCGTGCCTGCGCGTGACGGCGCGCGCGGAGGACGGGGAGGTCATGGGGATAAGGCACAGGGATTTTCACATCGAGGGCGTGCAGTTCCATCCGGAGTCGATAATGACTTTCGGCGGGAAGAGAATGCTCGAAAACTTCCTGAGGGAGGCGGGCGCGCTGTGAGCGGCGAAAAGACGAGGGCGGCGCTCGTCAAGGCGGCGGGCGGGGCGAACCTTTCGGGCTCCGAGAGCGCGGCGGCGTTCGGGGAGATAATGTCCGGGGAGGTCGAGCCGCAGATTCTGGCGGCGTTTCTGACCGCCCTCAAAATGAAGGGCGAAACCGTTGATGAGGTGGCGGGCGCGGCGCGGGCCATGCGCGCGCGGGCGGCCTACATAAGCGCGGGCAGCTCGCGCCCCGTGGACATAGTGGGCACCGGCGGAGACGGGCTCGACACCTTCAACATATCGACGACCTCCGCATTCATAACGGCGGGCGCGGGGGTTGCGGTGGCCAAGCACGGCAACAGGGCCGCCACCGGCAAATGCGGCTCCGGCGACGTGCTTGCGGCGCTGGGTTTCAATCTCGACGTCCACCCCGCGGTGATGGAGCACTGCCTGCAGGAGGAGGGGATAGCGTTCCTGTTCGCGCCGAAAATGCACCCGGCGATGCGCTTCGCGGCGCCCGTCAGGAAGGCTCTCGGCTTCCGAACGATATTCAACCTGCTCGGCCCGCTCGTGAATCCCGCGGGGGCGACGGGGCAGGTGGTCGGCGTGTTCGGGGCGGCGTATACCGAGTTTGTGGCCGAGTGCCTCAAACGCCTCGGCGTCAGGCGCGCGCTCGTGGTTCACGGCGGCGACGGAATGGACGAAATTTCCGTATGCGCGCCGACCCGCATGAGCGAGCTGCGCAACGGCGCGATAAAGACGAGCGAATTCAACCCGCGCAGGTTTTTCCCGGACGGCGCGGATTTCTCCGAGCTCAAAGGCGGCGGGCCGGAAGCAAACGCGGGCATTTTGCGCGGCGTTCTCTCGGGAAGGCTGCGCGGCGGCGCGCGCGACGTCTGCCTGCTGAACGCCGCCGCCGGAATCGTCGCGGGCGGCGGGGCGGAGGACTTCGCCGAGGCGGTCGGCATGGCGCGCGATTCCCTCGATTCGGGAAGGGCGCTGAAAAAGCTCGAAACCCTTGTGGAGTTTTCAAACCAGTAGCATGAAGACAGGCTCAATATTGGACGAAATCCGCGCCCGCAAGGAGGCGGAGCTCGAGGCGGAAAAGGCGGCGGAGGGCTTCGGCTCGATTTTCGCTCGCGCGAAAGACAGCCCGCCGCGCGCGCCGTTCGCAGCCGCGCTGCGCCGCGCCGCCGACGGAACCCCCGCTGTGATAGCGGAGCTCAAAAAGGCGTCGCCGTCGGCGGGCCTGATACGCGCGGATTTCGAGCCCGCCGGCCTCGCGGAATCCCTTGCGGAAAGCGGCGCGGCGGCGCTCTCGGTGCTCACGGAGAAAAATTTTTTCCTCGGCGGCCCCGAAAATTTGAAGGCGGCCGCCCGGGCGGTGGAAATCCCGCTTTTGCGCAAGGATTTCATTTTCGACAGGTACCAGATCTGCCAGGCGAAAGCCTGGGGGGCGTCGGCGGTGCTGCTGATTGCGGCGATGCTCTCGCGCGAGGAGCTCGCCGATCTGCGCGGATTCGCCGAATCCCTCGGGCTCGACGCGCTCTGCGAGGCGCACACCGAGGCGGAACTCGACGCCGCCGTCTCTTCCGGCGCAAAAATCGTCGGCGTAAACTCCCGCAATCTCAAAACTTTCACTACTGACCTGGACGGGGCGGCCGGGCTGCTGAAACTCGTCCCCGAAAGCCTCCTGCGCGTCTGCGAGAGCGCGGTGGACTCCCGCGGGGCGCTTTTGAAAGCGGGCGCGTCCGGCGCGGACGCGGCGCTCGTGGGCACGGAGCTCATGCGCTCTCCGTCCCCCGCAAGGCGGCTCGGGGAGCTGCTCGGAAGGGGGGCGCAATGGGCGTAAAGGTAAAAATATGCGGGATCTGCGGCGCCGAGGACGCGCGCGCCGCCGAGGCTGCCGGAGCGGATTTCGTGGGCCTGATTTTCGAGCCGTCGAGCCCGCGCGCGGTGTCGGTGGCGGAGGCCGCGAAAATAGCGGGGGCGCTAAGGGGCGGGGCAAAAGCCGTCGGCGTGTTCGTCAACCAGGCTCCCGAATTTATTGCTGCCGCGGCGGCGGAGTGCGGGCTCTTCGCCCTCCAGCTCCACGGCGGAATTTCCTCCGAATTTGCGTGCACGCCGGATTTTTCCGTGCGCGAAATCTGGCGCGCCGTATGGCTTAAAAGCCCTTTGGACGCCGAGGCGGCGGCCGGACTTCCCTGCGACGCCGCCGTGGCCGACTCACGTTCAAAATCGTCGCCGGGCGGAACGGGGAAGCTCTCCGACTGGGGGCTCGCCGCACTGCTCGCGCGGAAAAAGAGGCTTGTCCTCGCGGGGGGAATCTCCCCCGAAAACGTTTCCGCCGCCGTCAGATCCGTCCGCCCGTGGGCGGTGGACGCCAACAGCGGGGTGGAGGAGACCCCCCGCAAAAAGGATTTAAAAAAAATGGAGGCTTTAATCGAAAAGGCAAAGAACCCGAAATGAACACCCAACCAAAACACAGAGGCAGATACGGAATCTACGGCGGCCAGTACGTCGCCGAAACACTCATGCCGGCGCTCAGGGAGCTCGAGGAGGTCTATTTGAAGGCCGCCGCCGACCCGTCCTTCTGGGAGGAGTACGGCGCCATAATGAGCGACTATGTCGGAAGGCCGTCGCCGCTCTTCCACGCGCGCAGGCTCAGCGAATACTGCGGGGGCGCGCAGATTTACCTGAAGCGGGAGGATCTCAACCACACGGGCGCGCACAAAGTCAACAACACGGTGGGGCAGGTGCTGCTCGCGCGGCGCATGGGCAAGAGGCGCCTCATCGCCGAGACGGGGGCCGGAATGCACGGGGTCGCCACCGCGACGATAGCCGCCCTGTTCGGAATGAGGTGCGACGTCTTTATGGGCGCCGAGGACGTGCGCAGGCAGGCTCAGAACGCGGCCAGAATGAAGATGCTCGGCGCCAACCTGATATCCGTCGAGCTTAAACACGGCTCGGCGACCCTCAAGGACGCCATGAACGAGGCGCTCCGCAACTGGGTCGCCACCGTGGAGGACACCTTCTACGTCATCGGTACGGCCGCGGGTCCGCACCCGTATCCGGAGATGGTCAAAACCTTCCAGTCAGTGATAGGCCGCGAGGCGCGCGCGCAGGTTCTCGAAAAGCTCGGGCGGCTTCCGGAGCAGGTGGTCGCGTGCGTGGGCGGCGGAAGCAACGCGATAGGCATGTTTTCCGGGTTTATGGACGATGCGGGCGTGGAGCTCTACGGCGCGGAGGCCGCGGGCGACGGAATATCCACGGGCAGGCATTCCGCGAGCCTCAACGGCGGAAGCGTCGGAATACTCCACGGCAACAAGACGTACCTTTTGCAGGACGAAAACGGCCAGATACTCGACACCCATTCGGTTTCCGCGGGGCTCGACTACCCGGGGGTCGGCCCGGAGCACGCATATTTGCGGGATACCGGCAGGGCGCGCTACGTCCCGATAGGCGACGCGGAGGCGGTGGACGCCTTCATGCAGCTGTCGCGGCTGGAGGGCATAATCCCCGCGCTCGAGTCGTCGCACGCGGTGGCGCTTGCCATGCGCAACGCGCGAAACCTGCCCGCGGACCGCGCGATAGTCGTCTGCCTGTCCGGCAGGGGGGACAAGGACATGGACTCCGTTATGAACTTTTTGAAACTCAAATGAAAAGCATATCCGAAATTCTCGAAAAAAATTCCGGCGCAAACCGCGCGAGCCTCGCCGTTTTCATAAGCTGCGGAGATCCCGACATGGCGTTTGCCGAAAAGCTCGTAAGGGCCGTATGCGAGGCCGGAGCGGACATAGTGGAGCTCGGGGTGCCGTTCTCGGACCCTATGGCCGACGGCCCGACAATACAGGCCGCCGGGCAGCGCGCCATCGCCTCGGGGGCGACCCTTGAAAAAACGCTTGAAATGTCCGGGAGGCTGCGCGCGGGCGGGATCGAAACCCCCTTCGTCCTCTTCTCATATTACAACCCCATTTTCAAGGCCGGCCTCGAAAGGGCGGCGCGCCTGTCGCGCGAGAACGGCGTGAACGCCTGGCTGGTCGTAGATGTCCCGCTTGAGGAGTCCGGAGAAATTTCCGGCGAGCTTGAAAGGAACGGGATCGGGCTTATCCCGCTCGCCTCCCCGATGTCGGACGCCGGCCGCGTGCGCGAAATTTCCGAAAGCGGCTCCGGCTTCCTGTATTACGTGACGGTTGCCGGGGTGACGGGCGCGCGGAAATCCCTGCCGCCCGAATTTGCCGAAAAGCTTGCGGAAGTCCGCGCCGCCTCGGCGCTTCCCGTAGCGGCGGGCTTCGGAATTTCGTCGCCCGAGATGGCCCATGCGGCGGCGCTTTCGGCCGACGCGGTGGTCGTCGGCAGCGCCCTCGTCGACCTCGCTTTCAGGGAATACCGCGAAAACGGGGAGGAAGCCGCCCTTTCCGCGGCGTCCGAATTTGTCGGCGAGCTTTCAAAATCTATGCGGAGGGGCTAATTAGGGGCCCGCAAGGGGGGATTTTCGGCGGGCAGGAGCCGGATTTTCCGCGCGCGGGCGAATCCGAAACCCGGAAGCGGGGGGATTCTGGGGGGATTGGCCGCCTGCCCGCGCGCGGATTCGCGCCGGCGCCAAAGCGGGCCGGAGGCGTTGCGCGGGGCGGCCCCCCGCATGACCTCTCCCCTGCCGGGGACAGCTCCAAACCGGAACCCGAAGACGGGGAAGGGGCGTTGTGTCCGTTTCGGAGATTTACATTTACGCGCCAGACAAGACATACCCAGTATTATGATACCGACATTGTGCCAATTGGGGGTTCCAAAGACGCGTACTATCAAACGCAGGTCTCCGTCGTTATAGGCGAAGGCATGGGCAATGTCCGCCGGACGCAATTTTGTCTTAACGCAATTATCCGCGTTCAGGGCGCGTCGGCGTTTAAGACGGGGGACTATGTGATTTTGTATTTAACCTGCGGGTTCGGCTGGAATAACTGTGTCTCTATCCAGCAATGGCGCGACGTGTGGGCAGAGAGCGCGTCCCGGCGCATTGCGCGAATCGACGGCAACTGCGTTGATCTTCAAAACAACGCGGCGTTTGCCGCGCTCGACGATAAATACGCGGTTCGCAGATCCGTTATATCCGCGACGTCGCCCGGTTTTTTGAAGTTCTCAACGGGGGCGCATTGTACCCGGGCTACGACCTGACGATGAAGCCGACGTCGGGCTGCATGCTGCGCGCGTACCCGACGCGGGCAATGAAGACGCGCGGGGAGGTGGCGTTTCATACGTCCTTTCCTGCCCTTGCCAACTGCGAAACATTCGTGCCGCAGCAGCAGACGGGCGCGGAGTGCGACGGCATCTCGCGCGAGGCGACAACCGCTCCCGCACAATGGAAGGCCGAAGTTGCGGCGGGCGAACGGTTCATCTGCGCCGGGACGAAAGTTTCCCGCGGCGCCGGCAGCGGCGTCTGCGGGCTGCGCGTCAAAAAAATTCCCGCAAATGACCGCATGCGCGCCCATGAATTGCAAAGGCGCTGCAAACGCCTTGCAGAGCTTTTTTTATCCCCTTGCGGGAAAGGTATAGTACAAGGGTTGCATATAAAAAAGGCCAAACGTTTGGCACGCCATATCAAACCTTTTGGCGCGGTACAGCGCCGCTTGGAAGGCGCGCCCCGCGCCTTCAAGGGGGCGTCTTATCCCCAGCCCGTCGGCGGGCTCGGGGATTCTTTCGGAATGTCCGTTTTTTTTTGCATTTTTTCCGCGGCGGGATAATATGGCGGAAATTTTTTATGAAATTTCTTCTTTCTATATTGGGATTTGTCTTTGCCAACGCCCCTGAATGCGTGATGGACGGCTTTTGCAGAACTGTCGGATTCCTGATATGCCGTTTCCCGAACCGCCGCACGCGCGTGGCGTTCTCGAACATCTACCACTGCTTCCCCGAAATGGGTAGGAAAGAAAGAATGAAAATCGCGTACGAATCGTGCGCGCGCATGGTGGAGATGGCCCTTTTTGTGGTAGCGAGCCCCCACATGTCCGTCGAGAGGCTCTCGGGGCGCGTAAAGCTGAGCGATACGGTGAGGGCCGAGCTCGAAAAGTATTCCGAAAACCCCCATCCTCTCGTTCTCATGGTTCCGCATTTCGCAATGATGGAGACGATAACCATGTTCCCGCTTTTGGCGGGGGCCTCCAAGCTGCCGGCGGTGGGTGTGTTTTACAGGCCGTTCGACTCGGCCGGAATGGAGGCGTGGGTCAGGGAGAGCCGCCAGCGCTTTGGGATCGAGATGCTCTCCCGGCGCGACGGCATTCTTCACTCGGCGAAAATTCTGAAGCAAAACGGCTGCGTCGCCGTGCTGTTCGACCAGAACGCGGGCGGGGCGGGGTGCGAGTCGCTCTTTTTCGGGAGGGTGTGCCACACCTCCGAGCTCGCGGGAATCCTCGCGGAGAACTCGGGGGCGCGGGTTGCCGTATTTTACGCGAAGCGGACCGGCTTCTGGAGGTCGGAGGTGGACGGGGAATTCCTCGGCGCCTCGGGAATAGAGGATATCACCTATTCGGGCAATGCCTGGCTGGAAAACAAGCTTAAATCGAGCCGGACCGCGCGGTTCGACTGGCTTTGGCTCCACAGGCGCTGGCGGACGCACCCCGACCAGCGCACCTCCCTGCGGCTGCGCGGCGGGAAGAGCATTTTGGACTATTCGCTGCGGCGGATGGGGCTTGGCAGCCTTCCGCGCAAATTCTCCATATTTGTCACTATGCCGGACGGGTTTTCCGACGCCGGCGCCCTCGCCCCGATTCTCGCGGCCCTGCGCGCGTCGCGCCCCGACGCGCGGGTAACCGTGCTGTGTTCGGGCCCCTGCGCCGCCGCGCTCTCCGGCCTCCCCGGCTGCGCTGACGCCGTCGTCGAGCTTCCCCCGCGCGCTTTCGGGAGGCTCCCGCGCCTGAAATTTTTCCGGAGGCTTTCGCTCGCGTATCCGGACATAAACATTGTCTTTGACGATTCCGCTGCCGCCGACATGGAAGCCTTCGCTCTCGGCGCGCAGCAGCGCAACGCGGCGGAGACGTCGCGCCGCAGGCGTTTCATGACGGGCGTCTATAAGGCTGCGGGCGGCGGGGGGCTGTGCCCGCGCAGGATTCTCGAAACGCTCGAATATTTCGGAATGAAGTCCGCTGATTGCGGAAAACCCAAACAAGGCGAGGCAGAGACATGACAAACATAGGAACGGTCTTCAAAAAAAATTCCACGAAGGCGATGCTGCTGGGCGGCGGGGAGCTCGGGCGCGAGGTGGCCATAGAGCTCAAGCGGCTCGGGCTCGAGGTCGTGGCGGTTGACAGGTACGCGGACGCCCCGGCGATGCAGGTCGCCGACCGCTCGCGCGTAATATCAATGCTCGACGCCGCCGCGCTCGAGCGCGCCGTTATCGAGGAGAACCCCGCGTACATAATTCCCGAAGTGGAGGCGATAGCCACGCAAAAGCTCGTGGAGCTCGAGCGCCGGGGGTTCAGGGTGGTGCCCACGGCGGGCGCCGTCAATTTCACAATGAACCGCAAGGGCATCAGGACGCTCGCGGCGGAAAAGCTCGGAATGAAGACTTCGCCCTACGCGTTTGCGGCTTCAAAGGGCGAGTTTTTGGAGGCCGTGAAAAAAATCGGCATCCCCTGCGTGGTGAAGCCGATAATGAGCTCTTCCGGGCACGGGCAGAGCACGGTGCGCGACGAAAGCGGGATTGACGCCGCGTGGGAATGCTCCCAGACGGGCGGGCGCGCGGGTGGCGGCGAGGTGATCGTCGAGGGCTTTGTGGACTTCGACTACGAAATCACGCTGCTTACGGTGCGGCACGCGGGGGGGACTTCGTTTTGCGAGCCGATCGGGCACGAGCAGGTTTCGGGCGACTACCGCAGGAGCTGGCAGCCCCATCCGATGGGCGCTTCCGCCCTGGAAAAGGCGAAGGATTACGCGGGGAAGATAACCGACGCCCTCGGCGGGTACGGAATTTTCGGCGTCGAGATGTTTGTCAGGGGCGACGAAGTCCTGTTTTCCGAGGTTTCGCCGCGCCCGCACGACACGGGCATGGTGACAATGATATCTCAGAACCTTTCGGAATTCGCGCTCCACGCGCGCGCGATACTCGGGATACCCATTCCCGAAATAGAGCTTTACGGGCCATCGGCGAGCAGGGCGGTGGTCGTCGAAAAAAATTCGGAAATGCTCGAATATTGCGGGATAGACAGGGTGCTGTCGCGCCCCAATACCGACATGCGGATATTCTCCAAGCCGTGCGTGACGGGCGGGCACAGGCGCATGGCCGTTTTGCTCGCCCGCTCGGACACCGTGGAGCGCGCCGACGCGATCACAGCCGACATGCTTTCAGATTTGCAGATAAAGGCTTTTTAGGGCATTTGAAGCCCCCGGCGCGCTCTCCGCGGCGGGGGCGAAAAACGGGGCGCGCGGACTGTTCCGCGCGCCCCGTTTCAATGGCGCTTTTCTCAAATTGGGAATATCCGTCAGTTCTTGGAGCGCATTTTCTTAACGTGCTCCCTGATCTTTTCCGAGCCCTCGGCGTAGACTTCCTGCGGGACGCCGTGGCTGCCCTCTTCCACTATGCGCAACGACTTCGGGCTTTTGATGTTGGAGTACGCCGCGGACACGGAGCTCGGCGGGCATACGTTGTCGCGCAGCCCCGTCGTGACAAACGCGCCACCCTTTATCATGGAGGCGAAGTTGCCCGCGTCGAAATACCTCGATGCCTCGTAGACGCTCTTGTCGTAAGCGCCGTATTTGTCGGCCCTCAGCAGGTTCGGCCAGCCGCAGACGCGCCCGGCGGCGATACCGTTGTGGTCGCACATCGCCGGCACAAACGCGGCGACAAACGTCACCTTGTCGCACAGCCCGCCGGCGGCGAGAGCCTGGCCGCCCCCTTGGCTCGTGCCGTTTACTATGAGGATTTTTCCGTCCCATTCGGGCTGCTCCATCAGAAATTCGAGGGCCCTCATCGTGCGCAGGTAGAGCACGCGGAAGAAGCTGTTGTCGCGGTTGTCCGCGCCGGCGTAGCGGTAGTCCTTGAGCTCATTTTTGGCGAGCTCGTCGTAAAATTCCTTCGGCTTGCCGTTGGGTATGCCGTGCGCGTTGTAGTCGAGCGCGATGTACCCCTGCGCAGCCCAGCCGACCGGCCCGCCCTTTCCGGAAGATCGCACCCCCGCCCCGTGCGGGAAGAGGATCGCCGGGCAACTCTTTGGCTTGGCGCCCTTCGGGCGGGTGTAGTAGCCGGTGAGCAGGCCCTTGAACGTGTCGGCCTTTATGTCGAAGAGCTCCACGTTTTTGTTGTCGCACGGAACCTGCTTCATTTCGGCGTTCATCGGGATTTCCGAGAGCATTCTCTTTTGCGCCTTCCAGTATTCGGCAAAATCGTCGGGAACGGGCAGCCCCGGCTTTATCTTTTCAAGCTCGAATCCCGCGCCCGCCATGAGCCGCGTCTCCTTTTTCGTCTCGGGATTGTATACGCCCACCGAGCACCGCAGAACCCCGGGCTCGTCGAGAGTGCCGGCTTTGATTACGGCCTTTCCGTCCTTGCCGGTTATCCCGGTGTCCGAGACCGCCGGGTTCGCCCCGTCCTTGCTGACGCTGCTCCAGAAGCGTATTCCGCCCCGGGGCTTGCCGCCTCCCGATATTTCGAGGACGAATTCCGCGGGCTCGCCCATTTTGTAGAGCGAGCCGTCGCGCGAGGCTTTGAGGCGCATTTTCAGGTCTCCGTCCGATTGCGTTTCCGCAAAGGCGAACGCCGCTATCGCGGTCATCGCCGCCAGTATGGGGTATATCTTCTTTTTCATGGTAAAGGCTTAAAGGTTTATTTTTATGTTTCTGCGCATGAAGGTCGGCACGTCGAGATCCTCGCCCTTGCGCATGTTTACGGGCGTGTCCTCGAAAAATCCGCGCTGCTCCGACATCTCGACAAACTTGAATTCCGACTGTTCAGCCGCGGGTTCGGGGGAGGCGGGCTTGCCCTTCGTGCGGCCGAATCCGAAAAATCCGCGCGATTTTTTGGGTTTTGGCTCCCCGTGCCGGCCGGATTCGGGCCCCGGGGCGGCTTCCGGCGCGGGCGGGCGGGAGGGCGGTTCGGCGGTCTCCGCGGCGTCAGGCTTTGCCGCCGCAGAGGGAAACATGCGCGGCACTCCCGCCGGAGCTCCGGAGAGCCCCATTGCGCAGACTTTTATCCCGCCCCCCATCGACTTGTCTACGGCCGCCCCGAAGCATATCCGCTCCTTCACTCCGAACGTCCGCGAGACGGTTTCGAGCAGCGACTGCATTTTGTTCATCTCGAAATCCTCCCCGCAGACGAGGGAAATCATAAGGCTTTCGGCGTTGAGCCCCGCCGCGTCGCCGCCCAGGAGGGGAGATGAGGCGAGCTCCGCCGCGGCGTCGGCTACGGCGCTCGCGCCCTTTCCGCTGCCTATCCCGAAAAACGTATGAGAACCCTTTTTGAAAAACGCCTTTTTGAACGAGGGTATCCCTATGTTTACCACGCCCCTGTTCAGGAGCATCGCGCATATCTCCCCGACGGCGGAGACGGCGTACATGTTCGCGGCTTCAAAGGCCGCCCTGACCGGCAGGGCGGAGCGCGCGAGGATTACGTCGTTGGGCAGGGCGGCCGCGGCGTCGCACACCTTGCGCATGTACCGCACGGAGCGCTCGGCCAGCGACGCCTTGTCCACCCCTTCTACCGAGAGGGGCATCAGGGAAAATGAAATTACGAGCTTTGCCCCGTTCTCCGCGGCGAGCTTGGCGAGTATCGGCGCCACGACGCTGCCGGTTCCGCCCCCGAGCCCGGCGACGCAGATAAATACGTCCGTCCCGGAGGCGATCCGCTTGAGGACGGCGAGGTCGGATATGGCGGCTTCCTTTGCGGCGGCGGGATCCCCGCCCGAGCCCATTCCTCCGGCGACCGATTTTCCGATGCACGCGGCGTTTTCGACGGGGCAGTCGCGCAGGGAGGCTTCGTCCGTGTCGACGGCGGCAAGATCCGCGCCCGAGCCCCCCGCGGCGGCGAGGGCCCCGACGATTCTCGCGCCCGCCCCCCCGATGCCCGCGACGCGGATTGAAAGCTTCTGTACGGTTTCGGACTGCATCAGATTTTAAAGATTTTCGCTATTTTTTCGGTTATGGAGGCGCCCTTTTTGGATCCCCCTCCCATCTCCTTCATTCTGGCGTATTCAAGCAGCCCGAGGGCGGTGGAGAACTCCTGGTGGCGCAGGTTTTCGGCGACCGACGGCGGGAATTTCCCGAGCGAGCACGGGCGCTCGAGCACGGCCTCGGCGAGTTCGCATATCCCGTTGAGCTTCGACGTCCCCCCCGTCAGCACGACCTCGTTGACCGATCCCTCCGAAAAGTGCTCTATCATGTCCTGGCGCAGCAGCAGAAACAGTTCTTCAAGGCGCGCGCGTATGACTTTGTTTATGGCTTCCAGCGGTATTTTCCTGTCGCCTATCTGCCTGTCGCCGAGGCTCCAGAATTTTGTGTCGCGCTCGTCCTTCGTTATTACGGCCTTGCCGAAGCGCGTTTTTATGCGCTCGGAATTTTTCCGGCTCAGCCTTATGCCGAAGGAGAGGTCGTTTGTGATGTGGTCGCCGCCTATCGGTATTACGCCCGCCTGCGCGGGGAGCCCGTTTTTGTAGAAGGCGTAGTCGCTCGTCCCGCAGCCTATGTCCACGACGAGCACGCCGTTTTCCTTCTGCACGGGCGAAGACGCCGTCATCGCCGAGGCCAGCCCCGAAAACACAAGGTATTCCACTTCCAGCCCGAAGCTCTGGACCACGTGCATTGCGGCGCGGATTTTTTCGCTGTCGCCGTGTATCATCCAGTATTCTGCGACTATCCTCGAAGCCCGCTCTCCCACGGGGTCGACGCAAAATCTTTCGTCGTCGAGGTAGAAACCGCAGCAGATTCTGTGTATGTAGCTCCTTCCCTCGGGCAGGGCCTTGCTCTTGGCGTCCTCCTTGGCCCTCTCGACGTCGCTCTTGCGCACCGCGCCGTCGGGGTCCGCCACGTTCGCGGAGCCTATGTTTCTGAAGCCCTGTATGTGGGTTCCGCTGATGCCCAGGCACACGGACCTTATCGGAACCGAGCACGATCGCTCCGCCATGACGATCGCCGCCTGCGCCTGTTCGGCCGCCTTTTTGACGTCGATTATGTCGGCCTTTTTCACCCCGTCGGTCGCCGCCTGCCCGATGCCCACGAGGTTGAGCATTCTGCCGTCCACTATCTCGCCGATGAAAACCTGCATCTTCCCGGTGCCGATTTCCAGCGCCGCTATTGTCTTGCTGTCGCTCATTTGGTCGTCTTGATCTTCACAGGCGCCCACCCCTTTATCGACAGGTCTATGCGCTTTATGACTGTTAAAGGGTTTTCCCTCTGGTAACGCAAGATATATTCGAGCCTCTCGAACTGTTTTTTGTAGTCGCGCGGGGCGAAAACTATCTCCATGCCCGACTCGTCTTCGACTTTCAGCAGGGGCAGGGTGAGGCTGTCGAGGTCGGAGACGTCTACGCGCTTCCAGCCGCGCGCCGCGGCCGGCACGGCGGCGTGCGCGGCCCCGAGGAATTTTGCGACTTCCGGGGCGGACTTGAAGGGCTCCGGCACGGGGCCGTTAAAGCGCGGCGTCCAGCCCTCGAGCCGGGGCATGGCGTCGATCATGCCGGGCGGGACGCACGCGGGCTCGAAGAACCTGCCGTCGGGCGACATTATGAAAATCTTCCGCCTGCCCGAGACCTCCGTAAAGAGCTTCATGAAGGGCTTGAGCTCGGTCAGCGTGATTTTAAGCGCGTCCGGGTATGCGCGCTCAACCGAGGCCGATTCTATCTGCGACAGGGATTCAAGCGCGCCCTTTACCGCGAAGATGTTGACGTCTCCGAGGCGCGAGTTCGGCGGTATTTTCAGGTAGCCTTTCAGCCATTCGGCGGTGGCGAGCCCGTCGGTTTTGAATTCTATGCGCCTTATTTGCGCGCCCTTGGAGCCGAGTATGTCCTCGAGGAAGGCGTTTTGGTAGAGATAATACGCGCCGTATCCCGCGAGCGCAAGCATGGCGAGCGCAAGCGCCGCCCGCAGCCAAAGCCAGGTCACGCGCAGCCTGGCGCGCAGCGACAGCGGTATCTTCCGGCGCTTTTTCCCGCCGCCGGAATTGAGATCCCTCCATGTGGAGGCCCTTTTTGCCGCAGGTTTCCCGGACATTACTTTTTCGCCCTGCGCAAAAACCTTTTTACCGCCCCCTCGACGAGCTTCGCGCAGAGCGGTTCAAATCCGTACCCCTCGCACGAGGCGCTTTTTGGCAACAGGCTCGTGGGCGTCATTCCGGGCAGGGTGTTTATTTCGAGTATGACGAAATCCGGCTTTTCCGCGTCGGCGGCGATGAAGTCGACGCGCGCGAAGTCGCGGCAGCCGCACGCGCGGAAGGCCCTTTCGGCCGCGGAGCGCATGGCGGCCGCCGCGCGCTCCGGGATTTCCGCCGGGTAGACGTAGCGCGTCGATCCGGCGGTGTATTTGCGCTTGTAGTCGTACACCCCGCCGTCGGGGATTATCTCAACGACCCCCGCTGCGCGGCCGCATATCACGCCTATTGAAAATTCCCGGCCCCTTACGAGCTCTTCGGCCATCCACGAGCCGTTTTCTATTCCGGCGAGCGCCTTTTCCGCGTCCCCGAGATCCCGGACGACCGATAGCCCGACGCTGCTGCCCTTGTCCGCGGGCTTTATGACGCATCCGTTCGGGAAGAGGCCCGCGAGGAGGCCGGCGGCCGGCCTGTTTTTTGCATGAAACTCTACCGACCGGGCGACGGGAAGGCCCTCGAACCCGAGCAGCGCCTTGGCCGCCGGCTTCACCATGCACGCGCGGCTCGACAGGCTGCCGCAGCCGGCGTATTCAAACCCCGCCGCGTCGAGCTGCCCCTGCAGGGTTCCGTCCTCCCCGTAGTCGCCGTGCATCGCGGGAAAGATTACGCATTCGCCGGGGTCGAGCCCGTCCGGAAGGGCGTTTTCGTCGAGCCTTACGGAGACGGCGTCGAAGTTTTTCGAGAGGGCCCTGAACACATTTTCGCCGCTTACGAGCGACACTTCGCGTTCGGGGGAAATCCCGCCGCTGAACACTGCGATTTTCGGATTCATTTTATTTTTGCAAAAAATTCTTTCGCCGCAAAGTGGAAGTCGCCCGCGCCGACGAGCGCCATGCGCCGCGGCTTTCCGCCTTCGAGCGCGGCTTTTGCCATTCTGAAGAAATCCTCCGGCTCCGCAAGCCTTATTCCGGACCCCGCCGGGGCTTTTTTTACTATTTCGGAGCTCTCGCCGAGCGGGTCGGGCGGTTCGCTCGCCGCGTACACGGGCAGAACGAAGACCCGCGCTCCGCAGGCTTCGGCTTCCGACAGGATTTTGGCGAAGTCCGCGGCGAACCTCCGCGTGCGCGTGTACCTGTGCGGCTGGAAAAACACGTCCGTTTCGGCGCCGGACTGCGGCAGGAAGCGCCGCAGAAAGGCCCCGACTTCGTTCGGGTGGTGCGCGTAGTCGGAAGTCGCGCTGAGCTTCCCGTTGTCGAAAATTTTTTCGCCGCGCCGCTGGAGCCCCGCGAACCCCTCGAAGGCGGAGGGGAAAAACGACCCTTTCGGAAAAGTCGCGCGCAGGGCGGCGAGGGCCATGGCCGCGTTTTTCTCGGAGTAGTCCCCGGAAACCCTTACGGCTTCCGACGGCGTCTGGGTTCGGGCGGCGGCCCGCGCCAGAATTTCGTCGCCCTCGGGGTATATGACGAGCCTGCGCGTCCTTGAAAATAGCCGCTCGAACATCTCCCCGAGCCTCCGGTCGTCTGCGTAGGTGTCGGTGTGGTCGAGGTCGGCGTTCAGCGCCACCGTCACTTCGGGGGAGAAATGCTCTATCGTGGCGTCGCTCTCGTCGATTTCCGAGATTATCGGCTTTCCGGGGGCGCAGTATCCGTGCATTGCGAACCCGTTGGGGATTGCGCCGACGAGGTATCCGCAGTCGAGCGACAGCCTGTTCGCCGCGTGCGCAAGCAGCGCGCTGACCGTGCTCTTGCCGTGGCTGCCTACCACCGCCGTCAGCTTTCGGGGGGCGCAGAGCTCCGCCCAGCACTCTCCGCGCCGAACGACGCCCCCCGGGGGGCAAAAGGCGGCGAACTCCCCCCTCCTGCGCCAGAGCGCCGTGCTTATCACGACCCTGTCGTACCCGCCGGACGGCGGGCGGAACCTGACGCCCAGATTTTCGAGCCGCTCCCGCAGCCACGGGTTGGGGGAGTCGTCGAAACCCTCGACCGAGTTGCCCTCGTCGGCCAGAAACGCGGCCAGCGGCGCCATTCCCATGCCGCAGACGCCGCCCATATAGTAGCGGGCGGGCACGGCTATTTTTCCCCCGCGCCCCCGGCGACGAGCCGCAGGTCCTCTATGATTTTGGAAGTGTCGTTTAGCGCGTCGACCCGCGCGAGGTTTTCCCGCATGGCGCCGAGCAGCGCGGGGTTGTTAATGAGGCATGATACCTCGTCGAAGAGCCTGGACATGTCGCTCTGATCCACTACGGCGCACCCGCCCTGCTTTTCAAAGCACCTGGCGTTTTCGCGCTGGTGGTTGTCGGCGGCGAAGGGGTAGGGGACTATGACGGACGGAAGGCGGCACCGCGCGAGCTCGGCTATGGTTCCCGCCCCGGCGCGCGCGACCGCCAGGTCGGCGGCGGACATCGCGGAGGCCATGTCGTCGCAGAATTCGAGGAACTCTATTTTTCTCTCGCCGAAATTTTTCGTCCTGACGGTTTCGCCGGCAAATGAGTTTTTCCCGGGCCCGCATACGCACAGGACGTCCATGCCCGCCTCGGCGAGCCTGCCGAAATTGCGCGCGGCCCACTCGTTGAGCGCCAGCGCCCCCTGGCTGCCTCCGAGAACGAGCAGCAGCTTCCCATCCGTCCCGAATCCGAATTTCCCCTTCGATTCCGCAGCGGGCAGCTTTTTTATTTCGCCCCTTACAGGATAGCCGGAATACCTCACCTGCCCACCCTTCCGCCTGGGGATCTTGACGCCGTGGGGGACGTATATTCTCTCGGCGAACCTGCCGAGCAGGCGCGTCGCCTTTCCTGCGCGGCGGTTGGCCTCGTGCAGAATGAGCGGCACCCCGAGCGTCATGGCGGCTATGGAAAACCCGAGCGAATTGAAGCCGCCGAAGCTTATCACGGCGTCGTACCCGCCCTCGGAAATTGTCTTCCTGCCGAACTTCACGGATTCTGCGAGCTCCGAAAGAAATCTGAACAGCCGCGCGGGGCGGAGCGAAAACGCCGTCCCGGGCGCCTTTATTATGCGCAGGTCGGAGTATTTGCCGACGAGTCGCGAGTCCACCGCCTTCCGGCTGATGACGAAGCTCGCCTCGTCGCCGGCGTCGATGAGCGCCTGGCCGACCGCCAGTCCCGGGGCGAGGTGCCCGCCAGTTCCTCCGCATAGAATGATAAATTTGCTCATAGTTCCCCTATTTTGATTTGCGCGGGCCTGCTCCACCGCCTGAGGCAGTTCAGTATCAACCCCGTGAAGGCGAACATCGCCACGAGGTTGGAGCCGCCGTAGCTTATGAACGGCAGCGATATTCCCTTTGTCGGCATCAGGCCCGTGACGACGCACATGTTGAAGAGCGCCTGAAGGGTTATCATCATGACCGCCCCCGTGGCGATCGAAAATTCAAAGAGGTTGGGGGCTTTCCTGAGGGAGGCGGCCGTGACGAAAAACAGGACGGCGAACGCCGCGACGACCGACACGGTCGCCAGAATCCCGAGCTCTTCGCCGACTATTGCGAAAACGAAGTCGGTGTGCGCTTCCGGCAGGAAGGAGAGCTGCTGCCTCCCCCTTCCTATTCCCGTTCCGAATACGCCCCCGGAGCCGAAGGCGAGTATCGCCTGGTAGAGCTGGTAGGAGCCGTCGGATTTGGTGCCCTCGACGTCGAGGAAACTCATAATTCTCGCCATTCGCACCGGGTTGAAATAGATGAGCGCGCAGAACGCGGCGCCGAGCGGGGCGAATACGGCGACTATGTGCGAGATTTTCGCGCCCGCCAAAAATATCAGAACCAGCCCCACGAGCCCGCACAGGAAAGTCGTGCCGTAGTCGGGCTCAAGTATTATCGGCACGCAGAACATGCCCACTATCATCAGGGGTTTGAGGAGGCCGTCCGAAAACGCCTTCAATTTCCGCTGGTTGCCGTACAGGTATGACGAGAGCAGGATTATGAGTGCGAATTTGGCCAGGTCGCTCGGCTGCGCGACTATCGGGCCGAACTCCAGCCACCGCCGCGAGCCGTTGACCTCCTTGCCCACCTGCGGAATTATGACGAGGACGAGCAGCAGCGCGGAAACCGCCGCTATCGGGACGGCGAGCCTCCTGAGCAGCCCGAGGTCGACGAATGCGGCGGCAGTGCCGGCGCAGAAGGCTATCGCAAGCCACAGCGCCTGTTTTGAGACAATGAGATACGGGTCGGCGCGGTTCGCGCCCGCGCTCATCAATATGAGCAGGCCGAGGGCGCTTAGAAAGGCCACCGGAAAGAGTATGCCGAACCAAGCGCCCCGAAATGAACCTTGTGCGTCCGGGCCGTCCATTTTCGGACGATCAGATTTCTATGACGGGAATCGTTTCCTGTTCCGGGGCGGCCGGAGTAGCGGGCTGGGCGGGCGCGGAGGGCGCCGGGGCGGCCGACGGGGCGGGGGAGGCCGGTTCGGCGGCGGGCTGCTGCGCGGGAGCCTTCGGGGCGTCGGCGGTCACGGTTATTGCGCCTGCGGCCGGAGCGGCGGGCTGGGCGGGCGATATTTCCTTTTGCGCGGGTTGCGGCGCGGAGGGTTTCGCGGACTTGGAGGCTATGACGATTTTCTGGCCCACGCGGATCTTGCGGGGGTCGGAGATGCCGTTGCGCTTGCAGATGGCGGACACGCTCGTTGCGTGCTTTCGCGCGATGGCGCCCAAAGTGTCTCCGGACTTGATTTCATAGGAGATTTCGCCGGCGGCCGCGGAGGACTCCGCCGCCTTCGTTGCCTTTGCGGCCTTTGCGGCTTTTTCGGCGGAGCCTTTGGCCACGAGAAGCTTTTGCCCGACCCTTATGTTGTGGTTTTTGAGCCCGTTTACCGCCATCAGCTGGCGGACAGAGGTGGAATATTTCTTGGCGATGCGCGAGAGCGAGTCGCCGCTCTTTACGACGTATGTTTCGGTCTCGGAGGAAATCTGGGCGTTGGCGTGTTCGGAGGGTTTGGGTTCGGGGGGGGCGGAGACTTCGCCGGAGGCCGGGATTTTTATCTCCTGGCCGATCTGTATTACCGAAGAGCGCGACAGCCCGTTTATAGCCATGAGCTCGGCGACCGTCACGCGGTGCTTTTTCGCTATTGAAGAGAGGTTGTCGCCCCTCCTTACGACATAGATATTTTCAGGCTCGGCGGCGGGCTTGGAGGGGGCTTTCGCGGCTTTTGCGGGTTCCGCCTTTTCGGGCTCTGCGGGCGTTTCGGGGACGAGCGTTTCGCCGGATTTTTCCATGTTCCACGCGGGACGGGTGGGGGCGACGCGCAGGGCGGGGCTGCCCTCGGGCGGGAGTTCGGCGTCTTTGACGGACGCGTCGGCTTCCTTCTGCTCGGCGGGGGCTATGGAGGTCACCTCCTCGGTCGCGGTCTTGGCTTTCGCCGCGGGGGCTTCGGGTTCGGAGCTGCACCCCGCCTGGACGAGAAGCATGCTTATTACGCCTATATGCAGCGCGAGCACTGCCGTGATTGCCACTGATTTTTTCATACGTTTCCCCTTAATTTTGCCTTCTATTTTTGATATTTATTTTAAATTCTTCAAACACAAAACTTCGTTTTGAAAAGATTTCCCCCTGTCCGCGTATCCGGAGAACATTCCGAAGCTCGAAAATCCCGGGCTGAACAGGACGCTTCCGCCTTCGCCCGCCATTTCAGCGGCCGCTTCAACGGCCTCTTTCATCGAGCCGCATACGCGCGCCTCCGCGCCCTGCGCGCGCAGGATCCCGGCGAGCTTTTCCGCGGTCTGGCCGATGAGAACCGACCCTTTCGCGGATCTTGCGACTTCCCGCGCGAGCTCCGATAGGTCGCAGTTCTTGTCCTTTCCTCCGCCGATCCACACGAGGTTCCGGGTTCCCGAAAGCTCCCCCAGCGCGGCGGCTGCCGCATGGGCGTTGGTGGCTTTCGAGTCGTTGTAAAATTTGACCCCGCGCGCCTCGACGGGTTCCCCGAACCTGTATTTCGGAAGGGAGAAACCCCTTGCGGCCTCCCGGGCGGCGGACGGGAGGCCGAGGCTTTTTAAAAATTCCTCGGCCATCTCGAAGTTGCGCGACTGCACCGAGGTGTCGAAAGGCTTCGGGCAGTCGGCGGGCGCAATGTCGGCGGGGATTTTCGCAAATCCCGGCATTTCCGCGCCGTATTCCGCCGCCGCCTCGGCGACGTCCCTTGATATGAACAGCAGTCTGCCCCTCAGCGCGGCGACGAGGTTGAATTTCGCGCAAAAGTATTCGCGCATGTCCTTGTGCCAGTCGAGGTGGTCGGGCGCGAAGTTGGTCCAGAGCAGGGCGTCGGGGCGCAAAAATTTCAGGCGCGAGGTCTGGAACGAGCTCAGCTCGCACACCGCGACGACTTCGGACGTGTCCCGGATTTCCGCGCAGAACGCCGAAAGGGGGCGGCCTATGTTGCCCGCCGCCACAGCCTTTACACCCGCGAGGTTGAGGGCGCGCTCGAGGAACGAGGCGAGCGTCGTCTTGCCGTTGGTTCCGGTGACGGCGCAGATTTTCCCCTCCCATGCGAGGGCTGACAGGTCGGGCTCGCAAATCGCCGCGGCGCCGTTTTCCTCGGCGAGCCGTATCCACTCGTGGTCCGGTCGGAACGCGGGCGAATACACGACGAGCCTATGGGATTTTGCGGCTTCGGCGCAGAAGGGCTTCGCGGCGAAATCCGGAGATCCGCCGTCGCGCGCGTAGGCTGAAAAGCCGACGCCCGCCTTTTCCAGCAGCCGCGCCGCGGCCCTGGCGCTAACTCCCGCCCCGAAAACCGCGGCGTTCCGCCCTCCGGCGAGCTCCCTTATCCTTCCGAATTTTCCCGGGGTTTCCATCACCTGAGTTTAAGCGTGGCAAGCCCCGCGAGCGCGAAGATCAGCGAGAGAATCCAGAAGCGTATGACGACTTTCGTCTCCTTCCACCCCTTTATTTCAAAGTGGTGGTGTATGGGCGACATCAGAAATATCCTTTTGCCGGTAGTCTTGTAGGAGGCGACTTGCAGTATGACGCTCGCGGCTTCTATTACGAATATCCCGCCGACTATTACGAGCGTGAACGGCTGCAGCGACATGAAGGCGGTTATCCCCACGAGCCCCCCGAGCGCGAGCGAGCCCGTGTCGCCCATGAACACTTCCGCCGGGTGGGCGTTGTACCACAGGAAGGCCATAGACGCCCCGAGGAGCGCGCAGCAGACTACGGTCATTTCGCCGGAGCCCGGAATGTAGCGCAAAAACAGGTATTCGGCGGCTATCGAGTTGCCCGCGACATACGTGAAGACGGCGTAGGCGAGGGCGGCGGAAATGGTGCAGCCGATGGCGAGCCCGTCTATGCCGTCCGTCAGGTTGATGGCGTTGCTCGAGCCCGCGAGCACAAAGAACATGAAGGCGAACATGAACCACAGCGGCATGCACGAAACCAGCGGATACTTCATAAACGGTATCCAGAGCTCGCGCATTGCGGAGGAGTATTCGGGCGAGAGCGACAGGACCGCGCACGCCGCGAGCGTCACCGCCGCCTGCGCAGCGAGCTTCATTTTCCCCGGCACCCCCTTCGGGTTTTTCCTGACGATTTTGAGGTAGTCGTCCGCGAATCCGAGCGCCGTGAGCGCCGAATACACGAGCAGCGCGGTAAAGACGAGCGCGTTCATGCGCGCGAACAGCACGCTCGAGAGCGCCACGGCCGCGAATATGATCACCCCTCCCATCGTCGGGGTTCCCTTTTTGGATTCGTGCAGCTCGGCGAGTTTCCCGACCTCCTCCTTCGTCCGGAAGCTCTGCCCGAATTTTATGGCGCGCAAAACCCTTATGGCGCCCGGCGCGGAGGCCATTGCGATGAAAAACGCCGCGGCCATCGCGCACGCGCACCTGAACGAAAGGTATTTGAACAGGCGCAGCGGCCCGAAATACGACTCAAAATCCGCGAGGTCGAAGAGCATTAGATGGTGTCCCTTTCGTCCTCGTCGTCTTCGTCCGCGCTTTCGGAGGGGAAATCCTCCCCGCCGCCGTCGAAGTCTTCGCCCTCTTCAAATTCTTCCCCGTCCCCGTCGTCCCCTGCGCCGGGGATTTCGGGTTCGCCCTCCGGTTCCGGCTCATCGGGTTCGGGCTCGGGTTCCGGTTCGGGTTCCCGCGCCGCCTCGGAGTCGAGCGCGGCGAGGGCGGCGGCCGGCAGGGCGTTTTCGAGCGCGCACACGCGGCTGCCCTTGGCGAATACCGAGCCCTTGAAGGCGGCTACGGATTCCCTTGCGGAATCGGAGTCCGCGAATACCTCTATCGCGTCTTCCGGCCACGCGGATTCGAGCATGCCGAGCTTGTAGGTTTCGGCGTTTTCGCCCACGAGCACGGCCCTGTCGCCCTCGCGGTAGGGCAGGTTGAGGCCTATCTCCTTGTGGTGCCGGTGGGCGGCCAGCCCCAGCTCCGCCATAGAGCCGAGCAGGAAAAGCCGCGGCGCGCCGCCGGAAATTTTCAGGAAGTGCGCGAGCGCGTCCTTCATCGAAGTTGGGGAGGCGTTGTAGCAGTCCGCGTAGTAAAGGCTTCCGCCGGCGTTCGCGCACAGCCCGCGCATGGGCAGGGGCGCGAGGGTTTCGGCGGCCGCGGCGATCTGCTCCTCCCGCGCGCCGAGCATGAGGGCCGCGGCTATGGCGAGCATGGCGTTTTCCGTCATTCCCTGCGTCATTCTCCCGATTTCAAAGAAGTATTCCGCGCCCCCTTCCACGCACATTTCCACGCCGACGCTTTCGCCGCGCTCGGAGAGCGCGTACCTGAACACGAGGTCGGCCTTTATGTCGGGCGCGTCGGCATTGGCGACTATCGCCTTTTTGCATTTGAGCTCCTCGAAAGATTTCCAGCTCAAAAGGTTCGAGTGCATCAGGCACCACCCTCCGTTGGCGGCGGCCGCGGCGAGCAGGGCCTTCTCCCGCGCGACGTTGGCGATTTCGCCGAATTTTTCGAGGTGCGAAAGGCCGACGTTGGTTATTACGGCGATGTCCGGCGAAATTATTTCGGCGAGCTCCCCCATCTGCCCCGGCGCGGCGACGCCCGCCTCTATTATAGCGCACTGGTTCTGGCGCAGGTCGATTTTTGTGACCGTCAGCGGAACGCCGATTTCGTTGTTGAAGTTCTTTTCCGTTGCGAGCGGGTTTTTCCACGCCACAAGCCGCGCGAGCATCTCTTTTGTGGAGGTCTTGCCGCACGATCCGGTTATCCCCACCACGGGGTTTTCAAACCTGAGCCTGTGGAATTTTGCGACAGCCTGGAGGGCTTTCAGCGCGTCCCCGACTACGAGCACCGGCACGGGGAGGTCGAGCGGCCTGTCGGCAATGACCGCGCTCGCGCCGTTTTCCACGGCGTCCCGGGCGAAGTCGCAGCCGTCGCGCGCCCCCCTGAGGGCGACGAAGGCGAAGTCCTTCTCCATCTTTCTGCTGTCCGCCGAAAATCCGCGGATATCGGTTTTGCGGGCGGAACCCGCGGGCATTTTCCACGCGCCGCCGGTCCAGAGGCGCAGGTCGTCGAATTTGTAGAACGGCATGTCAAACGAGTCCTTTGAGGTTGAGGAGCTCCTCGGCGACGCGCTTGTCGTCGAAGGGGATTATTGTGTCTCCGAGTTCTTGGAAAGTTTCGTGGCCCTTGCCGGCGATGAGTATGCAGTCGCCCTTGGCCGCGCAGTCGATGGCGAGGTTTATCGCCCTGCGGCGGTCTTCGACGAACGCTATGCGCGCGGGGTCGGACACGCCGCCTTTCATGTCGTCGAATATGCGCGAGAGCGGCTCGCCGCGCGGGTTGTCGGAAGTAGCCCACGCGATGTCCGCGTATTCCTGCACGACTTTCGTCATCTTCGCCCTCTTGGAGCGGTCGCGCTTGCCGCCGCAGCCGAACACCACGAGCAGCCGGTTTTTGACGACTTTTCTGAGCATGGAAAGGCCGTTTTTGAGGGCGTCGTCGGTATGGGCGTAATCCACGAATATGTCGAAGTCGGCGGGGCCGGCGACCTTCTGCATTCTGCCGGGGACGCCGCGGAAATTTTTCAGCGCCTCTGCGGCCTTTTCCACGTCTCCTCCGGACGCGTAAGTCATGGCGAGCGCCGCGAGCGCGTTCGAGACGTTGTAGTGCCCCGGCATCTTTATCGAGGCTTTCGCCCTCCCGCCCGGCCATGCGAGCTCGAATTCCGAGAGCCCCGGTTTCAGGGTGAGGTTTTCGGCGCGTATCTGCGCGTCGGCGGATTCGATCCCGAAGCTTGTCAGGCGCACGGAGGAGTCGAGGCGCTCGGCGATCCTCCTGCCGTGCGGGTCGTCGAAATTTATGACGGCGTTTTTGGGAAGCGAGCCGAGCCCGCCCGTGAAAATGGACGCCTTCGTCTCAAAATAGGACTCCATAGTCTTGTGGTAGTCCATGTGGTCCTGCGTGAGGTTGAGGAAGCACGCGCAGTCCAGGTGCACGCCGTTTGCGCGCTTTTGCGCTATGGCGTGGGAGCTTATTTCCATCGCGGCGGCCCTGCATGAGCAGCCGCGCATCTGGCTGAGCATTGCGTGGAGCTCGAGCGCGTCGGGGGTCGTGCGGCTGGCCGGCAGGCACCTGCCGCCGAGGTCGTAGTGTATGGTGCCTATCACGCCGCACTTTTGGCCGGAGGCGTTGAGAATTGCCTGCAACATCCACGTCACGCTCGTCTTGCCGTTCGTGCCGGTGACGCCGAAAGTTTTCAGCGATTCGTCCGGGCTGGCGTAAAAGCTCTTCGCTGCGGCCGGGAGGGCGTCGGGCATGCTCTCAACCTGTATCCACGCGGCTGGAAAATATTTGGGGCAGGGCCTTTCGGAGACCACCGCGACGGCCCCCCTGTGCGCCGCCTCCTCGACGAATATGTTCCCGTCGGTGGTGAAGCCGCTGACTGCGAAGAACGCCGACGAGGGCGCGACCCTGCGGCTGTCGGCGATGAGGCTCCTTATTTCGGCGCTTTTGTCGCCCGTTATCTTTACCGCCTTTACCGCCCTTGCGAGGTCTTCTGCGGTATAGGCGGGCCTGCCGCCTTCGCCGCCGGCGAAGGCGAGCGCGCCGAACCGGCTGCGCGCCCCGCAGAGGCATATGAGACTGTCCAAATTGGAAAAACCTATCATAAATTTTACAAGCCTTTCCAGGCCACCTTTTTTTCAAACTCCTCGTCGGTCTGGATTCCGAGGTATTTCGCCGCCTGCTCGGCGACCTCCCTGAACGCCGGGGCGGCGACTATCCCGCCGTATCCGACGCCCTTCATCTTCGGGGAGTCCACGACGACGGTTATCAGAAGCCTCGGCCTCTGGGCGGGGAAGAACCCGGTGAACGAGGCCACGTGCCGGCGCGTGCTGTACGCGCCGTTTATTATCTTTTGCGAAGTCCCCGTCTTGCCGGCGACCTTGAATCCCTTGAGCTGCGCCCTGCGAGCGGTGCCCTCGTCGCTCACGACCTCCGAGAGCATTTCTCCCATGAGGGCGGCGATTTTTGCCGAAACCACCCTCCTGACCCCCCGCGGGGGATATAGGATTTTGGTCTCGCCGTCCGAACCGTACACCCTGCGCACGAGCTGCGGCTGCATGTATATGCCCTGGTTTGCAATGACCCCCATCGCGCAGTGAACCTGCAGGGGGGTGGCGGCTACCGCATGCCCCATCGGAAGGCGCGTTATTGTCAGCCCGTCCCATTCGGAGACCTTGTGGAGGGTTCCCGCGATCTCCCCGGCGAGGCCTATGTCCGTTTTCTTCCCGTACCCGAACGCGTCCGCGTACTCGTAGAGGGCCTTTTCGCCGATTATCATGCCGAGCTGTGCGGAGCCCTTGTTGCTGCTTTTCCTGACTATGTCGCGCACGGTGAGCGTGCCCATGGCGTGCGCCTCCTTGGGAAGGCGCAGGGCCTTCCCCCTGTACATTGCCGTTTGGGCGCCGCAGTCGAACTTGTCCTCGGGGCCGACCGCGCCCTCGTTGAGCGCCGCGCAGACGGGGACTATTTTGAAGGTGGAGCCCGGCTCGTACTGGTCGGAAACCGCGCGGTTGCGGAGGGCGTCCTGGCTGAATTTGTTGAAGTCGTTGGGGTCGAAGTCGGGGGAGCTGGCCATCGCCAGAATGTAGCCGGTTGACGGGTCGCTCACTATTATCGAGGCGAAGTCCGGGCTGTATTCGCGCGCGATTTTTGCGAGCTGCCTCTGGGCCATCTCCTGGATTATGGAGTCTATCGTAAGCTGCACGTTCAGCCCGTCAACCGGCTTGACGTCCCTTTCCCGGAACTGGGGCTGCTCGCGCCGCCTGCCGTCGCGCTCGGTCTCTATCCAGCCGTCCTGGCCGCGCATGTAGAAGTCAAACTGCTTTTCGATTCCCATGACGGGGGAAAATTCGCGGTTGACGAACCCGACCGCGTGCGAGGCGAGCCTGCCGAGCGGGTACGCGCGCACATATTTCCTGTTGCCGTATATGCCCTTGATTTTGAGCGAGGCTATCCTCTCATAGACGGGTTCGGGGAGGGAGTCGGCGAGCTTCTCCCAGCGGCGCGGCGCGGAGAGCTTCGGCGAGCATTTCTCCTCGAGCTCTTCTGGCTTCATGGAGAGCAGGGCGGCGACGGTTCTGAGCTTTTCGAGGTTTTCGGGGGTGGGCTTGAAGTCGATTTGATCCACTCCGAGGTCTATTACCGGGCGGCTCGTGGCCATTATGTTCCCGCGGGAGTCGGTTATGTCGCCGCGGCGCGCCTTTATGACGTCAAACCTGCTGCGGGCCTTTTCCGTGGCCTCTACGCTCTCGGGGCCGCGCACTACGTGCAAAAAATAGAGCCTGCCGGCCACGGCGCAAAACAGGAGCGCCACGACGGAGGCGACGAAAGCGAAGCGTTTCGGCGATATGAATATGGACGAAGCCGAAGTCTGCCTTCTCCTCTTCATCTGGCGGTTTCTTCGGGCGTCCTGAACGACAGGACGCCGTTTTCGCGGAATTCAACCCTTCCGCCGTCGAAATTTTCGTAGGCCCACACGATTCCCCTTTCGGAGGGCTGCCCCAGCCTGCCCGCGCGTATGGAGAGGATCGCGGGGCTCTCCTGCCTGGCGATTTTCACCGAGAGCTCCTCGTTGTCGCGCCTCAGGCGGGATATTTCCTGCTCGTTCAGGCGGACGGCGTTGGCTATCTCGACTTTGCGCTGGCGTTCGAGCGAAATGGCGAAGGCCCCCGCGGTTGCCGTCAGGGCGAGGGCCGCCGCGAGTGCGACTGTTATCTTCTTTTCGATGCGCGCTTCGCCCATAGTCAGTCCTTCATGATCGCCCGCAGTTTGGCGCTGCGGCTTCTCGGGTTTTCCGCGGTTTCCCCTTCGGACGGGACGGCCGGCTTGCGCGTGAGCAGGGTGGCGAGTTTCACCCTGTCCTGCGCGAAGGATCGGTCGCTTCTGTCCTCGGGCAGCCCAGCGAGTTTCTTGAAAAATCTCTTTACAATCCTGTCTTCGAGGGAGTGGAAGCTTATGGCCGCCAGAACCCCGCCGCGCGCGAGCAGTCCGAAGGCGGCGGGAAGGGCCCGGGAAATCTCGCCGAGCTCGTCGTTCACGGCTATGCGCAGCGCCTGGAACGCGCGGGTCGCGGGGCGGATCTTCTCGCGCCCGCGGGAGGGGAGGGCGCCCTCAATCGCTTTTGCGAGGTCGAGGGTGGTCTCGAGCGCGCCGGAGTCGGCGGCGGACTTTATCGCGCGCGCGACCTTTGCGAAGGCGCGCTCCTGCCCGTATTCGCGCAAAATTTTTGCGAGCTCAGGCTCCGGCAGGGACTTTACCAGCTCGAGCGCCGTCGGGCCCTTTGAGGAGTCCATTCGCATGTCGAGCGGCCCCGCTTTCATGAACGAAAACCCCCGGCCGGCCTCGTCGAGTTGGAAGGAGGATACGCCGAAATCAAACAGGATTCCGGCGTATCCGTTTTCGGTTTGTAGCTTGCAAATATCCGAAAAGTTCGCCCTGACGAAGCGGAATCGGCCCGGGAAGAGCTTTTCCGTCTCCCGCGCGCGCGTCTCGGCCGCCGGGTCGCGGTCCACGGCCGTAACGCGGCAGTCCGCGCTTTCGAGAATCGCCCGGGAGTGCCCCCCGCCGCCGAAAGTGCAGTCGAGGTATTCCAGCCCGTCTTTGGGGGACAAAATTTCGACAGCCTCTTTCAGCATCACGGGGAGGTGTCCGCGACGTTCCGCACAATTTTGAAGGCTGTCAGATTTCTGATTGGTCATTTTCGGTTTTGCGCCCGGCGGGCGCTTTGAAAACCCCGGAATTTAGCCTCCGCCGGAGGGGGAGGGGGCCCGGGCGGCGCGTTCAAGGGTCTTCATAGGAAATTGTTATAGGCCGAGCTCTTCTAACAGCGCCGTCTCGTCCTGTTCGGAGCCCTCCCCGAGCCACCTGGCGCGGGTTTCGGGGTTCCAAATTTCAAAGGTGGCCCCCATTCCGACGAGGCAGACGTCCTTTGCGATTCCCACGTGCGAGAGTATCGTCTCCCCGAGCATTATTCTGCCCTGCTTGTCGCAGCCGAATGTGCAGCTTTTGCTCAGGAACTTCGACAGAGCCTTGCGCTTGGCGGGATTCGCCATGCTGATTTTTGAAATTTTGGAGTGCAAATCGGCGATCATTTGCGGCGGCATTACCGAAATCGACCCGTAAGTGGTCGGAATTGCGAGGTACGAGTTTTCCGCCTCGTCCCCCTTGAACCTCCATTTGGCGGGAATCGTCACGCGCCTTTTCTCGTCGAGCTGTTTGGAGAACTCGCCCGCGTAGAAATTGGGTTCTGTCGAGATTTCGGACATGTTTTATTTATTCGCCATTTTCTGCCATTTTTGCCCACTTCTTGCCACTGTCAACTGTTTTTTTGAAATTTTTGGAATAAAAAAGTTCCGGAAATCCCGCCAATTTGCGTTTTTGGGGAGGAAAATTTTGGCAGTCGCGCGCGTCCGGGCGGGGAGGATAAGATTTTTACGTTAATTGAGATATTATAATGGAATAAATTATATATTAATATTATTTTGGTGCATTTTTCCCTGTATCCCTTTGTTTGGCAGGTATTGTAAAAATTAATATTTTCTATATAAACCCTCTTCCCGTTTTCCTGTACTGTCTTCCAGCGTAATTTTATAGTTGCATTTAAAGATGGGATTCCGGCGCGGATTTTAAACGGCACGCCTTGAAATAAATTCCCATAATATTGGCGGTATTGAACAATGGCGAATAAATAGTTAAAATAAAGAAACTTGTAAATGATAATATATAATAGAAACTAATGAAAACATATTTGTGGTTTTAAATCAATATGCTTGCTTTTATTGATTTCATGCAGAACCACTTTTGCGGGGTAATAATTCGCCGACTTAAACTAAATCTGTGAAAATGGAGAAATACCCGGACAATACCTATACAATAGGATCAATATCGTTTGGTAAAACCTTTTATAGCGTTGGGCGGGAAGGCGATGTTTCCCCTAATTATGTATCGCGCCAGAAGATTTGATACATCTCCGAAAAATCCGTCAAACCTGAAAATATGGGGCAAGCGGCCCCAAGTCCGCTCCACGCCAACAATATCCATAGCTTACCCGAACCGTCTACTGTTCAAACCATCGCCACCAATCAATTACGCCGAAATAGATCGGCCAAGATACAAGAAGTTCTTTAAGGCTAAAACAGATTTCCCAAATTTAAGAAAAGAGAATTTTTTTGTAATTTATAAAAATAAAATAAATATGAATTATAATATGTAAATATGTCCAATACGGTGGCCGTTTGGCCTTTGCAATCAATTTGAAAGACTCGTAAAGCCGGTATACATTGGGTTGGTTGCGCGCGCGGTAAAAAATCTGCCGTTTTTACAAAATCACTCTTCCCCAGGCATATGGATTTGCGGGCGAATGGTTGTTTTGGGTTTCTGTTTCTTATGTTGACTTCCGAAATGAATACGGACGGTTTTTTTTAAGAACCGCCGTAGATGGATCTTGTCTGCCCGGGGCCTCGGATTTTGGACGGGGCCGCGCGCATGAAACTTTCCGCGCGCGGGGGCGCCCTTCTATCTTTCCGCCAGCTCTTTCGGGACGCTCTCGACGTATATAGATGTGGAGGGGAATGCGAACGACAACCCTCTCTCGGAGAGTATCCTCATAAGGGCAAAGTTTACCCGCGCGCGCACGTCGGTGTAGTAGTCGTAATTTATTTTCTTTGTGTAATAGACCACCCTTATATTGAGCGACGAAGCGCCGAAGCCGTCGAAGCGCACGGAGACGGAATAAGGGTCAACGCCTTCTGTCGTCTTAATCGCGTCGTTGATTTCCGGAATTACGGCCTCTATCTGATCCGCCGTTGCGGAATACGTCAATCCGAGAACGTCCGTCACTTTGCGCAGCGGCATTTTGGAAAAGTTTTCGACCGATTCCTTGGCGAGTATGGAGTTGGGGATTGTGACGAGCGTTTTTGTGAAAGTCCTTATGCGCGTGGAGCGGAAACCTATGGCCTCGACGTTGCCTTCGTATGTCAGGGTCTTTATCCAGTCGCCCACGACAAACGGGCGGTCTATTATGATGGAGACCGACCCGAAGAAGTTTGCGATGGTGTCCTGTGCGGCGAATGCCAGCGCCATGCCGCCGATGCCGAGGGAAGCGATGATGGTGTTTACGTTGGCTCCTATGTTGTCGAGAATCGACAGCAGGGCTATTATTATAATTATGGACTTTGTGACCTTCCTCAGGAAGTTTATAAGGCTTGCCGCCGATGCCGACTTCATTCCGAGCCTGTTTTCCGCCAGCATGAAGAATATGTCGAACACGTTGAGTATCAGCCAGAATGCCGATACCCAGAACGCGACGGCAACCGCCCTGTTGAACACCGTGAGCGATTCCCGCTCGCTGACGACAACTACCCCCGCAAAATAAAATCCCACTATTGCCGCGCACGTGATCGCGGGCGTTTTTATCTTTTTGAAAAACAGGCTTGCAAAATTTTCCGCGCCCCCGCGCTTGAACGTCCTGTACAGGAGCTTGAATATGTAGCCCAACAGGTACCTCGTGAAGACGAATGTTGCAAGCAGTATGGCGAGCACGAGCATGTATTGCCCGACGTACAAACCCATCGCCTTTTGGCCGAGAAAGTTCTTTACGGCTTCGTTGTCGCCAATTATGGCTTTCATGAGGCGCGCCATTTTGCCCTTGATGGTGTAGGCTTCGCGCAGTGCCTGGCGGTCGCGCATTTTTTGCATTTTCTGGTGCTCGATTTCCTCCGGAGAGAGGGAGGCCGATGCCGCAGGAGAATCCGCGGCCGCAGCGGGCGCGGGGGCCGCCTGTTCGGGCGCCTGCGATTCCGGGGCCGAGGGGGAGTTTTGCGCCTCCTGTGAATACGCGCACGCGCATGCGGCCGCCGCCGCAGCCAAAATTGCGAGAAATTTTTTCATAATCCGCCTTACTATGTCCGCTTTTTCCCTTTGTAAATATAAAAACGCCCGGAGTTCCGCGCAATCGCCGCGCTTGAGTAGCCGCCGTCCATGGCCTGATCTCTGCGCCTTCCTCCTTTTTTAGGCCGTCCCCGCCTCCGCCGCCCGATTTTACCCGGACGGAAAAAATGGGCGGCAATTTTCACCGCCGCCCTTCGTGTTGCGTTCCGAATGTGCCTATTTTTTCCTCCCGCGCGCTGCAAACGCCAGCGCGATTGCGCCGAGGATTGCGGCCATTGCCGAGGGTTCGGGAACGGTGAAAGCGACGTTTAGCGACGTGTCCCCGAAAACCGCCTCCCACTGG
>DBGCYC010000045.1:0-32035 GCA_048390825.1 Candidatus Merdousia sp. | reverse complement strand
TGGGAAAGGGGATAGGCGAATTGCGTAAGAAATCGCCGTAAGTGGTTTACCCCTTCTATGGAAGCGGCCCTGCCGCCCTTGCCCCGCATGCAAAATGGAGTCGCTGGCTTGGTTGCGCTACGCGCAATCCGCGCTGTTCTCGGGGCAAGGTGCGCTGGCCATTGAGGGGGATACTCCCTGCGGCGATTGGCGAAGCCAATGCGCCTACCCCCCTTAGATAGCAATTGTGTAAGTATTGTTTCTATCTTGGATAAAATGCAGACGCATTTTATCCTTTCCGAAAGCCTTATTTTATAACCTCGCTGCGCTTCGGATAAAATAAGCTTTCGTTTTCATTGCGCCAAATCGGGTAAACTAAGGTTTTCAGAATGAATTTTGGAAGCGTTAGATTTATACGGGGGATAGCCCTATTGTGTGAGCAATGGGCGTAAGAGTGCTTGTTCTATTCTATGGCAGTGCGCCTCGCACCCGCCCGAACTTCGGAAGCATTAACGAACCTCCCATGAGAGGTTCGTTTTTCGTTGGGATTTGTGAAGGGGATAGGCGTATTGCGCAAGCAATCGCCGTAAGGGGTTTACCCCTTCTATGGAAGCGGCACTGCCGCTGGCTGGCGCACCTTGCGCCCCCCCCATTCAATGGTTGGCTTCGCGCCTGGTTGGCGCGTTTTGCGGCTGTTTCTTAGTTGATTGTTACTTTTAGGATTTTTGAATCTGCGGGGGCGGAATTTTTTTCCCAGGGGCGACGGTATTCTAATTTTATTTTGAATTCGCCTTTGGAGCGGGACGCGAATTCAAGGCGCTCCATGCCTCCGGCTCCGCACAGCCCGCCTTTGTTTTTATTGGGAATGTATTTTTTGCCCAGAAGCTCTATGCCGTCGGGGAGGATAGCCGTCCATCCGTATCCTGTCGTAGGGTTGGAGGGAATGGCGACGGCGAACGTTTCGGAGGCGCGGCATGCGATTTTTGCCTCCTGTTGTTCGGGGTCAAAGGCGGCTTCTTTCTCTCCGCCGGTTCCCGCGCAGCCGAATAGGGCGGCAATCGCCGCAAGGCATATAAAAAGTCTCATATTTGTCCTTTCTGGAAAAAACAAGGGCCGCGTTCGGCGGCCCTGGCTGTCCTATTTTTGGGTTTCGAGGTATTTTTCCGCCCTGCCGAGGGAAGTCAGCGGGAAATAGTGCCTGTACCAGTTGTAGTTTAGCATGAAGCCGCGCGCGAGCTCCTTGCCCTGCGGGAGCGGCGCGCCGTTGCGCAGGTCGATTTTCGCGCCGAGACCGTATCCGGGGAAGCCTGTCCCCGTGTAATATGGTTCGTCCCATGTGCCGTCCTCCTTTTGGGAGGAGACGAGAAATTCGCACGCCTTTCTGATTATTTTGTCGTAGTTCTTGTCGCCCACCGCGAGGTACGCGCCGAGAGCCCACGCGGTCTGCGAGGCCGTCGAGGGTATGCCGGTCCCGGCGTATTTGGGTTCCATGTAGGAGGCGATCGTCTCCCCCCAGCCCCCGTCGGGATTCTGCTTGGAGGCGAGCCAGTCCAGAGCCTTCCTTATGCGCGGCGTTTCCTTGGTGTCGCCCACGGCGACGAGCGCGGGGATCACCGCCCCGCACCCGTACACGTAGTTGACGCCCCATCTGCCGAACCAGCTCCCGTCGTCCTCCTGTTCGTCGTATATAAATTTTACGGCCTTGGCTATCGCCGGGTGGTTGCGCGAAAATCCGCACATAGCGAGCGCCTCTATGACGTGCGCGGTGACGTCCGAGCTCGGCGGGTCGAGGACTTCGCCGAAATCGCAGAACGGGATTTTTGTCACGAGTTCCCGATTGTTGTCCTTGTCGAAAGCCGCCCATCCGCCGTTGGAGCTCTGCATTTCCAGAATCCAGTTTACGGCCCTGCGCACGGCCGCGTCGATTCTGCGGCTTCTGAGGCTTTCGCGCGGGAGGAGGCGCTGTATGCGCTTGAGCGCGCAGATGGCGATGGCCGCGTCGTCGATGTCCGGGTAGTAGTTGTTGGCGCGCTGGAAGGCCCAGCCGCTCGGCTCGACGTGCTTGCCGACTTTCACCGACCAGTCGCCGTAGTGGCGGTTTTCCTTGGCGAGGACGTAGTCGAGCGCCTTGACGAGCTCGGGGCTCGTGCCCGGGGTTTCGCCGGCGTCCATGAGCGCTATCATCGTCAGGAAGGTGTCCCACACGGGGCTTTCGCTCGCCTGGAGCATTATGCCCTCGCCGCGGGGAACCTGCCAGTGGAGGTTGAAGGCGTCTATCGCGCGGGACATGTTCACCTGATCCTTTGCGAACCCCTCCGTGTGCATCACGAGAATCGCGTAAATCCACGGCGGCTGGATTCCGCCCCACGCGCCGTCCTCGTCCTGGTGCTCGAGCAGCCATTGGAGCACGAGCTTTATCGCGCTTTCCCTGAACGGCTTTACGGGCGAGCGGTTGTAGGCGTGCAGCGCGTGGTCGAGCTTCATGAAGAAGTTTTCCCAGCTCACGAAATTTTCGTTTTTGCGGGGCAGGCGGTAGTCCACCTTGTCGCGCCCTTCGGGGAAGAGTTCGTCGAGCTGCAATTCCTCCGGCAGCTCCTTGACCGGCCTGCGCGCCGTGAGGATAGATATGGGCATCATAGTCGAGCGCGCCCAGGCCGCGAAGTCGTATATGTTGAACGGGCACCAGCTCGGCAGGAAAACTATTTCCGGCGGCAGCACCGGCGTGTGCGCCCACGGCCACTGCCCGAAGAGCGCGAGCCAGTATTTTGTGAACACGCGTATGCGCTCGGTCCACTTGTTTTCGATTAGCCATTTGCGCGCTTTGGCGAGCACCGCGTCGTCGGGGTCGAACCCGCTGACGCGCAGTGCGAAGTAGCATTCGAGGGTCGTGTTTATGTCGCCGTGCTCGGAGCCGTAGTAGACGTCCCACGCGCCGTCCTCGCGCTGCCTGTCGAGTATGTACTGCAACACCCCGGGTTTTTTGGGGTCGTCAAAGTCGATGAAGTGCATTGCCAGAATCCACTGCGCCTCCATGCAGCAGTTGGTCTCGAGCGGGGCGTTCCACATGCCGTCCGGGGCCTGGCGGACTTTGAGCCAGTCTATCGCCTTTTTTACGGCGCCGCGTATGGAGCTTTTCGTCGTTTCAGTGGTCGTTTGCGTTTCTGATTTTTCCTTCGGCATAATAAAAAATATTTTCCTAATGTTTTTCAAACAAAGAGCGCGGGTCAACCAAAAAATGGCCGGATTTGAAAAAAAATGAGCAGTTGCTCAAAAATCTGCCGGGATAAGAGACTGATGAAAATCCAAATGCGTCCGTATTTCAAAACGGCTTTTCCTGCATTGCGCCTTGCGGGGCGGCGCGGGCCGTTTTTTGCCGATGCGGCGCGCTTTTGAAAATGGCGATGTTTGAAATATGAGGCTGGAAACGGGAAATGCCGGGAAATAATGGGAAATTGCGGGAATTTAAAGGCATTGGGGCGGAGCCGCCTCCGGATTTGAGTTTGGAAGCTTTTTGCGCCGGCGCCGGCAAATGAAGCAAGATTTGGCAATGTTTCCGCCCTGCTCCGAGTTTTGGCGTCCGGCCCGCGATCACGCTCCGGGGTGAAAAAAAACGCCCTTGCAGCGCCCCTTCCGGAAACCTTTTCCCCAAACCCTGATTCATTTTTTCAGAATCAAACTTCAAGATACATCGGGGCGTCTGTTTTGCGGAGGTCAAGGGAGGCTTCTTATAGGCGGCGACGGCAATATTCCGCCGCGCGAATATTTTCCCCTTCGCGCTTCCGAGTTCGCGGGGGGCGTGCGGGCCGGACGCATTTTATCTTCCGCCGCAGACTCCCCGGCTTGCGGGCGTTCGGCGATGCGGGATATTCCGATTTTAACGCGCAGCGCAGTTTTTGCTTGCCAAATTTTGCGGAACGCTCAAACGTTTGAGCATTGCGGGCAAATGGGCCTGTTTTAATCGGAATCGTATATATTTATGAAAAAGTCTTTGCGCATAATTTCGGTTTTCGCCGCGGCGTTTTGCTGCTGCGCCTGTCTATCTGACTCCGCCTTCGCGGGGCCCTCAAAGCCCCGCAAAATCGGGGTCCAAATGTATACCTTCCACAAGATGACGCTGGAAGATTCCCTCCCGCTGCTCAAAAACGCGGGGATAAAGGGCGTTGGCCTGACGGCCGGCCAGGCGCTCAGCAGGAAGTATCCGAATGTAAAGCGCATCGGCCCCGAAATGAACAGGGAGGAGCGCGACTACCTCAAAAAAATTCTCGCCGACAACGGCTGCGTTCCGGTCAGCTTCGGGGTTTATTACACGTCGAAGAAGTCCGACATCTCCAAGGCGTGCAGGTTTGCAAAGGACATAGGCGTGCCGATCATCCTCACCGAGGCGCCCGCCGAATGGCTCGACGAATGGGAAAAGTGCTGCGAGAGGTACGGCGTCAAAATGGCCCTTCACAACCATGCCTCCGACAACAAGGCGAACAACTACTACGACCCGAAGGTCGTGCGCGACCTCGTCAAGAAGTACAAAAACATTTACGCCTGCCCCGACAACGGCCACTGGTCGCGCTCCGGCATAGACAGCGTTGAGGGATACAAGACCCTCGAGGGGAAGATAGCGATAGTCCATTTCAAGGATCAAAAGGAGTTTGGCAATATCAGGAACCAGCCGGTCGTATTCGGCACGGGGGAACTCGACATGAAGGGAATGCTCGCGGAGCTCGACAGGCAGGGATTCGACGGGTACTTCCTCATAGAGCACGAGACCAATTACGGCAAAAACTTGCCGGAGGTCGTCAAGTGCGCGGAGTATCTCAAAACGCACTGACCGCGCGGGGGCCGGGTTCCCGGTTTTGCCCCCGAAATCCCCGCCGCCTTGCGGGGATTTTTTTGCCGCCCGGCTTTGCGGGTTTTGATTCGGCGCGAAAATTTTTGAATTAAAATGGTTTTCGCGCAATTTTGGAAATCAAATTGCTTGAATGTTGCCGGGGCGGATCCTACCTTTTGGCGGTATGAAAAGGCTTATGTTTTTGTTGGCCGTGTTTTCCGCCGTTGCGTGCGGCTGCGCGGGTTCGGATTCGGGGCGCAAGGCTCCCAGAAAAGTGGCCGTCCAGACTTGGACCTTCCACAACCATACGCTCACAGATACGGTGAACATGCTGAAAGAGACTCCGGTGCGCGCGCTCCAGTGCTATCTCGGGCAGAAGCTCGGCGGCAAGTTCGGCAATGACGCGTCGTTTAGCCATTGGATGACGCCCGAGCAAAAGGCCTACGTGAAGGAGCTTATGTCTTCCAACGGCTTTAAAATAATAGGCTACGGCGTTACGGGCGCGGACGATGAAAAGGGTATCCGCGCAATCTGTGAATTCGCAAAGGAATTTTCGATTCCCGTAGTCGCTACGGAATCTCCCAAAAAACTGCTTCCGTTGTGGGACAAAATATGCGGCGAATACGGAATCAAGATGGTAATCCACTGCCACCAGAAAGGGAGCGGCAACGACTACTACAACCCGAAGGTCGTGATGGAGCTCATCAAAGACGCGAAAAACGTCGGAGTCTGTGCCGACAACGGGGCGTGGGGATGTTCGGGCATAGACAACGTGCAGGGCTTCAAGGACGTCGAGGGTAGGCTTGTGGAAATCCACTTCAAGGACTTGAAGGAGTTTGGCAAATTGAACAGCCCGACCGTCGCGTACGGCGAGGGGGTTCTGCCGCTGAAGGAAATGCTCGCGGAACTCGACCGGCAGGGGTACGACGGATATTTTATAATAGAGGACGGGTCGGCGTCCGATCCGCTTTTGAACGTCAAAAAGGACGTTGAATTCCTCAAAAACAACTGACGTATTTCGCCCCGGATTTTCAGTCTGCGCAAAAAAATTTGATTTTTTTCAAAAAAACTCTTGACGTTTGAGAAAAATTAGTCAAATTGAGGGCATAATAAATCAATTTCTCCTACGGGAGATGGGGTAAATAAATAAAGTAGAAAATAAACTGGCCGGTAGCGTGGGGTACGCTACCGGCCTTCTATTTGCCAGATTTTGAAGTTTCGCACGCCGGATTTTTTGGATCGCGCGCATTTCTGATTCCGTCGCGGGGCAGGCTCATTCCGCGGATTCGCGCGGAGGGAAAGAGTGTTCATTTCGTCGGTCTATAATTTAACGGTATGGGCGTATGTAATTTTTCGGGGTGATATGGCGCGGCGTGCGCCAATTTGTCCTCATTGCACATGAAGATGCGTACTTTTGCGTTCACTTCGTTCGTTTTCGCCTCATCGGGATATGCAGAAAACGCAACCCTCGCGGATTGCGTTTTTTGAAATTGTGGAGCCGATGAGGTTCGAATTGAACTCGCTCGCACGGCGGTGCTCGTCTCGCCCGCTCGCTTTGCTCGGGGTCTTTTGCTTCGCAAAAGCTTCCCGCAAAAGCTCCGCTGCGCGTACTTTTGCGTTCACTTCGTTCGTTCTCGCCTCATCGGGATATGCAGAAAACGCAACCCTCGCGGATTGCGTTTTTTGAAATTGTGGAGCCGATGAGGTTCGAACTCACGACCTCTAGAGTGCGATTCTAGCGCTCTTCCAACTGAGCTACGGCCCCTGATTTGGAAAGGCCAGGGGCAGGGGGACTCGAACCCTCGACCAACGGTTTAGAAAACCGCTGCTCTATCCACTGAGCTATGCCCCCAGTTCCCTTGGATTTCCCAATTTGTATTCGCCCAAATCTACTTTCGGAGCGCCGCATGTCAAGACGTTTTATTGGCGTTTCCCCCATTTTTTTGCGCCTCAGGCGAACCTTGCCTATTGACAGATTCCAAAACAAACACGATAATCGCCAACAAAAACAATACCGACCGTCAAAATGAGCAAAGTATACCTTGCCATCGATCTCGGCGCCGGAAGCGGGCGCGTAATGGCAGCCGCCTTCGACGGCAAAAAGCTGTCGCTTGAGGAAGTTTCGCGCTGGGAAAGCCGCCCGGTGAAGATCGGCGCCTCCTTCCATTGGGACGTCGAGGCCATATTCTCCTCGATATTGGGCGGTCTGCGCGCCGCGAAGGCCAGGTACGGAAATTCGATAGAGTCCATTGGAATCGACACGTGGGGCGTCGACTACGGGCTTCTTGACGCCTCCGACAGGCTCGTCGGCATGCCGTACATCTACCGCGATTCCCGAACGGAGGGAATGCAGGAGGAAGTGTTCGCCAAAATCCCCAAGGGTGAAATATACGCGCGCACGGGTATACAGTTCATGTTTTTCAACACGATATTCCAGCTTGCGGCCGACGCGCGCGCGGGCGCCTTTGAGCGCGCGGAGACTTTCCTGATGATGCCGGACCTCGTCGCCTTCATGCTGTGCGGGGTCAAAGCCAACGAGCGCACCAACGCCTCCACCACGCAGTGCTACAACCCCTTCAAGCGCGGCTGGGACTGGGATATCCTCGGGAAGGTCGGCGCGCCCGAACGCCTTTTCAAGAGCGGGTTTGCCGAGTGCGGAACCGTCCTCGGAACCTTGCGCCCCGGGCTGCGCGAAGAGTTTGGCGACATAAAGGTTGCATGTGTGGCCACCCACGACACCGCCTCAGCCGTCGTGGCTACCCCGTCTGCGAAGCGCAACCCCGCGTACGTGAACAGCGGCACCTGGTCGCTTGCGGGGCTCGAGCTCGACGCGCCGATAGCCGGCGCCGAGTCGTTTTCGGAGAATTTCACAAACGAAATCGGCGCGGAGAACACGGTCAGGTTTCTCAAAAACATCACCGGAATGTGGCTCGTGCAGAAGTGCAGGGAGTCGTGGAAGCGCACCGGGCGCGACGCGGGCTACCGCGAGCTTGAGCGCGAGGCCGCCCTTGCGGAGCCCGGCCGCACGGTTTTCGACGTGGATTCCCCCGACTTCTCCATGCCCGACGACATGCCATCGGCGATCGCTGAGCACTGCCGCGCGCGCTCCATCGCCGTCCCGCGCACGCGCGGGGAGATGTTCCGCGCGATACAGGAGAGCGTCGCCGCGAAATACGCCGCGGTTTTCGGCGGCATGAAAAAAATTTCCGGGGTGGATTTCGACAGGATATGCATAATGGGCGGCGGGTCGAAGGATTCAATGCTCAACCAGTTTGCCGCCGACGCCACGGGCTGCGAGATTTCCGCGGGCCCGACGGAGTCGACGGCGTTCGGCAACGCCGTAATGCAGATGAAGGCCTCCGGCGACATATCGTCGGTGCGCGAGGGCAGGGAGATCATTCTAGCGAGCTGCGAGCCGAAGGTGTTTTCGCCTTCCCCGCCCCGGGGGCGGGCGTAGGCGCGCGGGAGTTTGCCCGGCGCGCCGCCTTCTCCGCATTACCTCGCCGCGCTCCTGCCGAAGTAGAACCCCACTATCGACATGAACGCCACCCTGAATTCCGAGGGAATGTAAAACCCCCTCGCGTATTCGACAGCCTGCCGCGTGTACTCGGGAATCAGCCCCCATAGGAATCCGCCGTGCGTCTGCGTGCGCTCCACCGCCACGGGAATCGGCGTCCACGCGAATATGAAGGGGGCTACGACGAAGCTGAAAATCAGGGCCATTATTATGAGCTGCCTGACGCGCCGGCCGGCCTCCGACTGGTCGCGCGCGGCGGCCTTGTCGGCGCTGTCGTCGGCGTCTTTTGCGGTGTCGCGCATTTTGTCTATAATCGCCATCTGGCGCTCGTGCGACTCCTTGCGCATCGACGAAATCCACGTTAGCGCGCCCCCGACGGCCGCTCCCGCCCCTGTGGCTCCGAGAATTTCCATGCCCTCCATTATCCTTCCTCCCTTCCATTCGCGCCGGCCCAGGCGTCTGCGAGAGCCTGTACGGCCGCCGCTCCCAGGCGGGCGAGCTCTTCCGCGCCGAGCTCCAGCCCCGCGCCGACCGTGACGGTATTCCCGTCGGGCCCGATTATGTCGCCGTTGACGCGCACGTTTGAAATGCGCATTTTCTGGCCGTTTGTGATGTCCGCCTCTGCCGGCGTATGATTGTCTGCGTCAGGCATGTCAGTCTATGCTCCTTATTTCGAGAATTACGTTTAGGTTTGCGTCCGCCGCGACGGGCGCGGAGGGCGTTATAAAAAGCGCCGAGGCGGAGTTCCCGGTCGTTATGGAGAGCTCCGACCACCCGGTTTGCGATACCGGAAAATTTTCGGAAAACAGCGCCGCCGAAGAGGCGCCTCCGACTTTGAGGCTTGGAATTTCGGCGTCGGATTTTGCGAGGATTTTGCAGAGCGAGTTCGCCGGCAGAACCGGCGCGGAGTCCGAGCCCCCGCAGTAGACGCCGTTGGACTGCCCCGCGGTCCAGCCTATGCGGAAAGTGCATTCGGCAGGATTCCGGCGCGTGTCGGCCGACACGGAGCCGATTGCAGTAGCGTGGTTGGCGCCGCCCGACCTGTCGCGCACCTGCGCGCCGTTGAGGCAATCCTCGAGCGCGAGTACGGCCCGCTTTTCGGCAGCGGGGTTCAGGAGTTTCGGGGGAATCGGCCTGCCGCGGGCGTAGTCGGCGACGGTGTAGGGGGCGTTTTCGCCGGAAATGTCGAAGTTGAATATTGAAATTCGTGACAGGGCGATTTCAAACTCGTTGAATGCGGCGCCTCCCGCGTACACCCCGCGCTCGTTTATGACGAGCGGCTTTTGGAACGATACGGAGGCGTTCTGTTTGCCGATAGACGCAACAATGTTGCCGGCGTTCGCGCCGTCGACATATACGGGGATAGCCGCGGGGCTGTTGCCGTTATCATCAGCTGCGGGTATGGCAATTGCGACGGTATGCCTGCCGGCCGGCAGCGAAATGCCGCCCGTCCATCCCCTCGCCGCCCCCATTCCCTCGCCGCCGCATCCGCCGAGCGTAAACCCGAGCTGAGATTCCCCGGTCTTGGTGAGCCTGAACCCGTATATCGGATACCCCGGGGCGTTCCAGTCGGCGTTTGTGCAGTTGAAAAAGGAAAACTCGTTGTTGTAGGCGTAGCTTATCCCCTCCCAGCTTTCAACCTCGTATTCTACCGCCAGCGAAAACGGCAGCGCCAGTTCGAGCGGCGTCCAGCCCGCCACGCACAATTTCCCGCTGCCGAAATGCAGCCGTCCCGCGTTCTTCCCCGCCAATCGCAGGTCGGATATGTCCGCCGAGAGCGACTCAAATTCCTCCTCGGCGTCCTCCGCTGGGAGGTATAGCGAGGCCGCCTCCGTCTTTTCGAGGTACCCCAGATGGGAGTGCGAGGCGTCGGCTTTCGCGGCGCATGCTGAGTCTATCGCCGAGAGAATTTCGCTTTCGGAGAGCGTTCCGAGGTTTTCCCGCGCCGCCGCCTTGTCCGCCAGATCCGACAGGGCGTTTTGCCTTTGCAGAAAGATCCCCTTGGCGTCCTCGGTTTTCAGGAAGGGCTGGGGAACCTCCCCTTCTTCCGTTGCGGGCGAGTCGCCGAAGGATTCCTCCGAGTCTATCCAGCCCTGCGCGAACGTGGTTCTCCTGCCTTCCGGCGAAAACGCGCATACGCGCATCCACTTTGGGCCTGCGCCGAAAGCGTTTTCGCCGGACGCCAGGGCGATGGTGGCGTTGCAGTCGCAGCTTTCGGAAAGTTCCGATATGTTCTCGGAGCTCTTTGAAAACAGCAGCCTGGCCGTGCGCGGGGCGGGGGAGTTTCTCGCGCCGATGTCGAATATCTCGACGCATATCCTCGCAATCTCCGACGCCGGAATGTTCCGCCCCGCATTTGACAGGGCGATTGCGAAATCCACGTCGTCGCGCTGCTTTACGGAAATCCCGCGCGAGGTCAGCGCGTTTTTGGGGGAGTCCGGGTTCAGCGCATCGGCGCGGATCAGTATTCTGTTTGTTATTGTGGGTGACGTAGCCATGATTGCCACGTATACCGCACAAAGGGCCCGCGCGCAAATTTACTTTGGCACGCTTTGATTGGGGGAGAGTTTTGGGAACTTTTGAACCGGGCTCAGCGGGCGTTTTTAGCGGCGTCGAGCTCCACTTCAAAGAGCAGGTCGCCGCGGCAGACGGTGCTGAAAGACGGGCAGTGCGGGATTTCCGCGCCGGATTTCGCGCTCCATTTCCTGAATTCCCCGTAAAATTCGGGCTTCTGGCAGTAAACCACGGCCCTTACGGCGTCCGAAAATCCCATTCCGCGCGATTCCAGGATTTCGCCGATCACGCGCATGGTGAGCTCCACCTGCTTTTCGATGTCGCCGACGTGGGCGGTCGCGCCGCCTGGCTCTATGCTCGCCGTGCCCGAAATTATCACGCGCCTCGAAAAGTCCGTCTCTATCTCCACGGCCCTTGAAAACGAGCTGCCGTAGCGAGGCGCGCCGCATTGCAGCGGAGACTCCACCTCGCGCGCGCTCCACCGCCCGCCGCCCTTCCCGGAGCTCTTGAGCGCGAATATCCCGCTCTCTATCTTCGCCCCCGCGGGGTTAGGGGCGCCGATTCCGGTGCTGGCGGGCAGCAGGGAGTCGAATATTTTTTCGTTTCGGAAGAATTCCGTCCTCGCGCGGTTGAATTCGTCGTACCAGTCGAGGAGCCTGAAATTGTAGAACCACGTGCGCGCAATGTCGGTGAACTTGTACCCGCATTTTTCGAGGGCGGATTTCATCGCCGAAAGATTGCCGACAGTCTCCGCGTATCCGTCGCCGTCGGCGCTTCCCGGCGTTATGCCGAAGCTTCTGAAATAGCGGATTCCGCCCGCCTCGTACACGGCGGCCGGGAAGCCCCCGCAGTCGGCAAATTCCGCGCGCGCTCCGCGCAGGGCGGTGATGTGCGCTCCGGCGAGCGCCGGGGTCGCGGATTCGTCGAGGGGCAGAATGTGGTTTACGGGAATGCCGGAGAACACGGCCCCTGCCTCCTCCCCCGCCCACGCGGGGCCGAAGAGCTCGGCGCACACGGCCTGCGCGCCGAGGCTTTCAATCGTTTTCGCGGCTCCGGCGAATTCGATTGCGGCCTCTTCGCGGGATCCGAAAATTATTGGAATGTGCAGTTCGGCAACGCCGTCGTCGAGCAGTATTTCCCTCATGGTTTTTTCTTTCCTCCCGTTTGCGGCATAAAGGCGCTCTGCGGAATTTTTCGCGCGCGCCGCGCGCCACTTAATTAAATAAAAATGCGCGCGCGGAATCTGTCAATCTTTTGTATTCAAATTGCCGTTTTTCATATCAAACTTATCGTCATTGTCGGCGCAATGGAATTAAAAACGGGCCCCGCTGGGGGCCCGTTTGGAAAAGATAAATCTTCGGATTGGGTAAAACCCGTCAGATTTTTCTCGCGCGGCGCGCGGCGAACGCGAGGGCTACCGCGCCGAATAGCGCCGCAAAGGCCGCCGGTTCCGGAACCTTCGCAAAGCTTACGGTCAAAGTGTTGCCCGCCCACGCGAAGTCCGCAATGCCGTTTATAAGGTTTTTGGCGGCGAAGTCGTCGTTAGCGTCGGCCGAAAAAGTACCTTCAAGGGCGTTTGCCGTGATGAGCTCCAGAACTGTGCCGTCTTCTATGAATACAGACGGGTCGAATCCGGCAAAGTCTATGCCGATCTTCCCGTCGCCCGCTTTCGTAAAAGTGCCTTCAATTCTGATCGCGTCCGGCATTCCGCTGTTTATTGCGTCGGAGTTGTAGAATATGAAGTCCCCCGCCTTCCATTCCGCGGAGGATACGACTATGCCGCCGTCGATGCCGCCGAACGCGCCCCCTGTCATGGTGAGCTTGCCGAGGGAGTTTGTGCTGTGCATTATGAGAGTCCCGCTCTCGACTTCCACGGTGCCTGTGAAGTCGGCGTCGGCGCGTATGATTTGCTTTGAGCCGTTTTGACCGGCCATTTTAACGCTCATTACGGTGGTCAACTCCTCTTTTTTCCCGCTGCTGTCGAATCTGTTTTCCGTGAAATTGCCGGAGAATTCGCAGTCGGAGGTGTTGGTGAATATGAGCTTTACCGCGCTCGGGTCGAGCGTCTTGGAGTCGTTGGATACCGTTCCTTCGCCCTGCAGGCCGCCGAGTTTTATATAGGTGTCCGTCGCTGGAACCGCAGGCTTGGAGCCTTTCCATGTTATAGTGCTCGTCCTGTGCAGGACATTCCAAGTGGCAGTTTTCCCGTTTTCGCTTTTTGCCATTCTCACCACTCCCTGTATCAGGGCGTCGGGCGAATATTCGGAGTGCGAGGCCATGGGGTCCTCGTTCCAGACATTCATGTTGAATGTCGTGTTGCCGTGCAGATTGACGTCGCCGTTGACGGTGAGAGATTTCACCCCGGTCGTATCCGCCAGCATTACGGGATCTCCTACCTTTACGTCGCCGTCTTCAACGGTAGCGTAGGTCGTTCCGGCAGCGTAGTCGCCTATTCTGAAATTGGTGGCGTTTTCGCCGTAGCCGAGGTTTAGCGTACCGAACGTGAGGTCGGTTTGAAAAGAGGTAATTTGTCCCGCGCCGAAAATTACGCCGGTATCCCAGGAGCCGTCGCGGCCCGTATATGTGAAAGTCCCGATATTCCACGACGAATTGGACGCCCCGGAGACGAATTTTATCACGGATTTTGCCCCGGATTCTTTGAGAACCTCCTGGCCCGATTCGTTCGCCCAATATTTTATATCGGTTGCGTTGTGGTTTACAATGGTGATGGACGCTATATCCAGTACGGGGTCTTTTATCCTGTAGAAAATGGCGTCAGTGCGCCCGGATACCGGCAGGTAGGCGTCGTGGTCGAACACCCAGTTGGCCTGCGGCGAGTTCATCAGGGTTCCCTCGGCGGGGGCGACGTATCCGGCGTCGGAAGCGCTCCAGTTTGAGGCGTTGAGGAGGTTGACCTCTTCGTTGACTTTTGTGGCGCCAGCCCACAGGTAATACGTGTTGTCGGCGGCTCCCGCTACGGCGGCGGCCGAGGCTGAAAGCGCAAGATATATCAGGGGTATGGGAAGCTTATTCATGTAAATTAGTATAACGTTTGAGGTGTAATAAAGTCAAGTATTTATTTGTTATATAAAACACTCGACTATATTTAATTTTTCGGACTTTTTGTGGCGTCAAAAAAAATGGGCCCTGACGGGGCCCGTTTTTGAAATCATAAATTCCCGAATTGGGTAAAACCCGTCAGATTTTCCCCGCGCGGCGCGCGGCGAACGCGAGGGCTATCGCGCCGAATAACGCCGCAAAGACCGCGGGTTCCGGAACCTTCGCAAAGCTTACGGTCAAAGTGTTGCCCGCCCATGCGAAATCCGCAATGCCGTTTATAAGGTTTTTGGCGGCGAAGTCGTCGTTAGCGTCGGCCGAAAAAGCGCCTTCAAGGGCGTTTGCCGTGATGAGGTCGAACACGATTCCTCCGTCCTCAATGAACAGGGACGCGTCGAGCCCCGAAAAGTCTATGCCGATCTTCCCGTCGCCGGTTTTTGTAAACGTTCCTTCTATCGTTATTTTGTCGGGGAGGCCTCCCGAAAACGCTTCGGTGTTGTAAAAAACTATGTCGCCACCGATCCATTCGGCTTCAGAGACTTTTACACCCCCTTCTATCGCGCCGAATCCGCCGCCTGTCATGGTGAGCTTGCCGAGCGCCTGGGCGCTGTGGATTATGAGAGTTCCGCTCTCGACCTCAACGGTTCCCGTAAAAGTTGCGTCCGCGCGGATTATCTGCCTTTTCCCGTTTTCGCCCGCCATTTTGAGGCTCATTACGGTATTGGTGGAGGAGTTTTGTGTAAAGCTTCCGGAGAAATCGCAGTTCTCCCTATTGGCGAAGATGAGCTTCACTTTGCTGGATTCGAGCGTTTTTGAGGAGTTTGTCACTGTTCCGTTTCCGTCGAGCCCGCCTATTTTTATGTAGGTGTCGGTCGCGGGAACCGCAGGTTTGGAAGGCTTCCAGCTAATGGTGTCGGTTCTGTCGAGCAGATACCAGGAGGGAGTTTTGCCCCCGTCGCTCTTTGTCATTCTGACAACTCCCCCGATTAACACGTCTGGAATGTTTTCGGAATGGACGTACGACGGGTCGTCGCTGTAAACGTTCATCTTCAGCGTCGCGTTTCCGTGCAGGTTGACGTCGCCCGTGACTGTGAGGGATTCCGGGCCCGTGGTGTCCGCTATTTCCACGGGGTCGCCCTTTTTGACATCTCCGCTGTCTATCGTCGCGTAAGCGGTTCCGGAGGCGTAGTCGCCGATTTTGAGGGCAGCGATGTTTTCTCCGCTGCCCACATTCAGTGTGCCGATGGAGATGTTTGTCTGGAAGCTTCCGACTTGTCCCGCGCCGAAAACGACGCCCCTGTCCCATGAATTGGTGGATCCCGTGTACGTGAACGTGCCTATGTTCCAATACGAATTGGACGCCCCGGAGACGAATTTCAGCCCCGTGGACGCGCCAGTGTCATGAAAACCGTCATTGGCCCAGTAGCCCGTGTCGGTGGCATTGTGGTTTATTATGGTGATGGAGGCGATGTCCAGCATCGGATCTTTGATTCTGTAAAAAATATTGTCAGTGCGCCCGGATGCCGGCAGGTAGGCGTCGTGGTCGAACACCCAGTTGGCCTGCGGCGAGTTCATCAGGGTTCCCTCGGCGGGGGCGACGTATCCGGCGTCGGAAGTGCTCCAGTTTGAGGCGTTGAGGAGGTTGACCTCTTCGTTGACCTTTGTGGCGCCGGCCCACAGGTAATACGTGTTGTCGGCGGCTCCCGCTACGGAGGCGGCCGAGGCTGAAAGCGCAAAATATATCAGGGATATGGGAAGCTTATTCATGTAAATTAGTATAACGTTTGAGGTGTAATAAAGTCAAGTGTTTATTTGTTATATAAAACAATGTTGCGTTTTTTTGGGGATACAGAAACTGCGCGCATATGCGCGTTTTGGCGGATTTTCCCCGGGCGGCGAACGGGGGCGCGGCAGGGGTGTTTGCCGAATCGCATAAGGGCGGCGCTCTTCCCGCGCATTTGGAGCGCGCGCATGGCGATGGAGCGCAGCCGGACGTTTTGCGGGGGTATTCGGACGCTCGGCGGCGCGCGGTTTTGCGCTCTCCTCCGGGCTTTTGCGGCCGGGCTGGAAACGCGCGCAATGGGCGGGGGTCAGAACAGCAGCGCGATGCGGTAGAATACGAACGCCGCGCAGTACGCCATTATTGCGAGGCCGAAAAACTGCGCGCAGGCGACTTTCAGGGATTTCGTCTCCGTGTAGGTGGTGGCGATCGTCGCCACGCACGGGGCGGTGAGCAGGATAAAAATCAGAATGCTGACGCCCTGGGCGGTGTCGTAGTCGGCGGCGATTTTTTCGCGCAGGGTCGTGTCGGAGCCGCGCGAGCCCGAACCGGAGCCGTAGATTATGCCAAGCTGCGATATGAAAACCTCCTTCGCCGCGAGGGAGCCGAGCAGGGCGCTGACTATTTTGTTGTCGTAGCCCAGCGGCCTGAAAACGGGTTCGAGGGCGCTGCCGATCCGCCCCATTGCGGTGTTGTCGAACGCCTCGGAGAGCTTCGCATTTTCGAGCTCCGAAACCTTTTCCGCCCTCGCGTCCGGCCCGAGCGCGGGGTCGGCCTCGGCCCTTGCGATTTCCGCGGCGTAGTCGCGCGAGAAATTTTCCCTTTCCGGGAATGTCGACAGCAGCCAGAGTATTATCGACATCGCCAAAATCACGGTTCCCGCCTTTTTGACAAATCCGGACGTCCTTCCCCAGACTTCGAGCGATACCGTCCTCGCGCGCGGCAGCCTGTACGGCGGCAGTTCTATGAGAAACGACGAATCCTCGCCCTTTGCGACGGTTTCGCGCATGGCTTTCGCAAGTATCATCGCGGCGATTATCCCTATTACATAGATTGCGAACATGACGGGCCCGCAGTATTTCTGCGCGAAAAACGCGGGGATCAGCAGCATGTACACGGGGAACCTCGCCCCGCAGCTGAAGAGAGGAATCACCATAATCGTGGCGATTCTTTCAAAGCGCGATTTGAGCGAGCGCGTTGCCATTATCGCCGGCACCGAGCACCCGAAGCCCAGCAGCATCGGAATCACGCTCGAGCCGCTCAGCCCGAAGCGGCGCATCACCCTGTCGCAGAGAAAGGCCGCGCGCGCCATGTACCCGCTGTCCTCCAGAATCGAGAGCGCCAGAAACAGAAGCGCCACGTTCGGAAGGAACACGAACACCCCGCCGACGCCGCCTATTACGCCCTCGGTCAGCAGCTTCTTTGCGAGCGGGAAGCTCCCCTCGGGCCACGCCTCCGAGACGAAGCCGGCCGCGGCAGCGAACAGCGACTCCAGAAGCCCCATGAGCGGCTCGCCGAGCGCGAACACGAATTCAAACACCCCGTACATCAGCGCGAAGAAAATCGGTATGCCCGCAAACCTGTTCAGAAATACCGCGTCGAGCGCCCTTGTGAAGTTCGTGCGCGCGTGTGCGCGCGTTTTGAGGCACGGCATGCATATGCTGTCGATAATCCTGTATCTGGCGGCGGCGACGAGGGATTCCGATGTCTCGTCCGTCTGCGCCTCGAGCGCCGCCGCGCGCTCCCTTGCCGCCTCGTAGACGTGCGGGGCCCTTTCGCGCACAGAGGCGGTGACCGACGGGTCCTTTTCGAGGAACCTGACCGCCATCCAGTCGGAGTACTGCTTGAACGGCGCAGGGAGGGCGTCGGAGAGCACGCGCGAAATTTCCGCGATTTTCCGCGTGAGGATGTTGTCGCCCGCAGACTTCCACGGGAAGTGCGCGAGCGTGCAGGCGCGCGCGTTTTCGGCGATGAAGCTTTTGAGCCCGGCTATCGAGCGCCTGTCGAAGCCGGTCGTCTTTACGACCGGCACGCCGAGGGCGGCGGAGAGGGCGGGGGCGTCGACGAATTTTCCCTCCTTTTCGAGCTCGTCGCTCATGTTGAGGGCCACTATCATCGGCATTTTCATCTCCGCAAGCTGCATCGTCAGGAAGAGGTTCCTCTCGAAATTCGATGAGTCCACTACGTTCACTATCAGGTCGAAGTCCCCCGCGGATATGGCGTCGGCGGCGATTTTCTCCTCGGCGGAGGAGGCGGAGAGGGTGTATACGCCGGGAAGGTCCTCGACTTCGATTTCGCACCCGCCGGCGGAGAACCTGCCCGTCTTGCGCTCGACCGTCACCCCCGCGTAGTTGCCGACTTTGGCCCTCATGCCCGAGAGCTCGTTAAATATTGTCGTCTTCCCCGAATTCGGGTTTCCGGCGAGCAGAATCCTGAAATGTCCGTCTCTCATCTGTTAGCTTTCTCTAACTCGGTTCTCAAAAAAATTTTTCAAATGCGCTTTACCATGATGTTTTTGAGCTGGGACTTCCTCATGGAAATCTCCGAGCCGTGCACGCTTATTATCACGGGATCCCCGAGGGGGGCCACGCGCAGCACCGAGACCGTCGAGCCTATCGCAAGCCCCATTCCCGCGTACGTGCCGAGGCTGCCGAGCTTCCTGTCTATGGAGAGCACTACCGCCCTCTCGCCCTTCGAGAGGTCGCTGAGCGCCACCGCGTGCGGGCACGACGACTCGCAGCCCGGCGAGCGGCCCGGGCAGCCGGAGCACATTCCCGTCCCGCGCCCCTTCAGAAATTTCACGAGCTTCTTCATTATGGAGTCTTCGAGGGCGTGCTCCATGCGGCAGGCGGCGAGGTCGGCCTCGCTCGCGTTCACCCCGAGCACGTCCGTGAAGAAATTGCTCAGAAGCTCGTGCTTGCGCCTCACGTTCTTGGCGACGGCCTCCCCGTCCTGCGTGAGCGTGACGGGCCGGTACTTTTCGTATTCGACGAGCCCCTTCTCGCGCAGGGAGTTCAGGGCGGCTGTGACGGACGGCCTTTTGACCTTCATCGCCGCCGCTATGTCGGAGGGCCTCGCCGCGCCCGTGTCCGCCGAAAGCGACGAAATCGCCTCGAGGTAGTCTTCGAGGTTTTCGGAAAGTCTTGGCGGGTTTTCGGGCATAAATATAAAGCTTTGAAAATCAAATTAGTCGCCGCTAATTTTGTCAAACAAGTTTTTGGGGCTTTTGCTTTCGGGCGGAATCGGATAAAGGTCTTGACTCCCCGGGCGTCCGGGGATAATTTCCACGCAAATGAAAAGGGTATTCGCATTGTCCGCGTTGGCGGTTTGCGCGGCCGTTCCGGCCCCTGCCGCAAATTTCTTCATTTTCACCGGCGGAGGAGATATGGCCTCCCCCGGCTCCAACGACATAGCGGAGCTGTCCAATTATTACAGGTTCGAGGCCGAAAACGTTTCGAGCGCGAACTCGACATATTTCACCGCCTCCGGAACCGCGACGCACATGGAGCCGACGGGGTCGTGGATAGGCGTGGGGGACTACGAGTACGGCGGGACGTTTTACGCCGGGCAGAGGGATCTGCAAATATCCGACGCGCGGGGGTGGAACGGGCCCTATAAAGTATCCCATTACGTTTTCGAGTACAGGGACGCGGGGGACATCAGGGTTTTGCTCGGCTCGGAGGGCGCGGGAACCGGCTCCTTCCAGTTCATAACATATTCATTGCAGGCCAAGATGAACCCGTCGGCGACCCTGACTTTCGAGCGCGCGCCCGGCGCCGCCCAGACGAGCTTTTCGATAACCACGGCCAGCGGCAACTTCTTGCGTCTGAAATCGGGCGGCTACAATTTCGGAACCGTTTCCTCGGGGGCGCTCGACAAACTCTCGAGCGCCGCGTACATGGCCCTCTCGGAAACCGCCTCGCTCTCCACCTATGTCAGGAGGATCTCCGTCGGCGGCGACTTTTCCGCAGGGGCGGACACATCGTGGAAAATAATCGTCCCCGAGGGGGCTCTCGACGCCTCCGAGCCGCTGCTGAGCGTCGGCGGGTCGTTTTCCGCCGAGGGGAAAATCGCGTTCGACTTCTCCAACTCCGATGTCTCCGAGGGGTCTTACGCCCTGATCTCGGCCGCGGCCCTCGACGGGTTCGGGCTCGGCGACGCGTCCGGCGGCTTCGACGTGGCCGGGCTTGACGGCAAAAAATGGTCGCTCGAATGGCTCTCCGAGGGCTCAGCGAACGTTTTGAGAATGAACGTCTCCGCGGTGCCCGAGCCCGCCGATTTCGCCGCGGCGCTCGGCGCCGCCGCCCTGGCCCTCGCGGCGCGCGGAAGGCGGAGGGGGTAGCGCGCGGCTTCTGCCCGCGCTTTCCCCGGTTTGCGCCGCCGCGCGCGCCAGGGGGCCGCAGGAAAAGCCGCGGAAGTCGTCCGCGGCTTTTCCTGCGCCTGACACCCCGCTATAAGAACCTTATCGGAGTGTGCGACTTCATGCGCTTCCCGATTTTCAGATAGATGTTTTTCGCCTCGGGGGTTGATATGGCGGTGATCCACTCTATGCCGTCGGATTTCAGCTTTGCCACTATTCGCGCGGCCAGCTCGCCGGCAATCCCCCTGCCGCGGTATTCGGGGTCGACAAAGAGGTCGAGCAGGTAGGCGTCGGACACGCCGTCGGAGAGCGCGCGGAAAAAACCCACCATTTTGCTCCCGTCGAAGGCGCCGAACGCGCAGTGGGAGTTTTTTATCGCCCTCTCGACGCTTTCCGGGCAGCTTCCGGGCTCCGACCAGCCCGCGAGCTCGTACAGCCTTTGGACTTGCGGGGCGCAGGATTTTGCGGCGCCCGGGGAGATCTGCGAAATCTTTACCATGCCCCTCAGGCGTTTTTCGGCCTCGCCCCGAGCCGCCTGTACATGGCGTCGGGGTCGAGGGATTCCTTGGCGCGGCGCAGGTTCGGATCGCCGAGATCCTGCTCGCGGTTCATGAATTTGCCGCCGCGGTCGCGTATGGCCTCGGCCTCGCACCTGACTATCATCTGGCTCGCGCCGTCGGAGAGCTTGTCGGATTTCTCGAAGTGCACCGAGTGCGCCCCGCAGGCGATTTCCCCCATTGCCGCGGCCGCCGCGATTTTCCCGTGGGCGGAGTAGAGCACGCAGCCGTACAGCCCGAGTTCCCGGAAATTGGCGAAAGCGCGGCCTATGGCGACCTCCTCGGCGAACAGGCATTTTTTTTCGTCCTCGGCGTCCATGAACCTCATGACCTGCGCGAAATTGGCCTCGCAGAGCGGCTCGACGCTCATTTCCGGGTTTTGAGCGAGAAAGTGCTTTATGTGGTTGCGCTTCTTGCGCAGCTTGGGGCCGGAGAGGGCGATCTGCCTGTCGACGTCGTACAGGTAGTCGGCCTCGTCGGGATTTTCGTCGAAGTCGAAGAGCTCACGGGCGGAGGGGAAGGCTTCCGGGTAGTCCGGGGGGACGTTGTAGACGCGCGCGCCGGGCGCCGCGAGCCCGGACCGCGCGAAGGCGGAGCATATCTCCGCGAGCTCCTCTGGCGCCGGGAGTTCGCCCAGCGGGAAGTACAGGTATTTGTCGCGGCCGTTGTATACGACGGCCCGGTTTTCGCCGATTTCCAGAATTTTCAGCCCGTAGACCTCGCCCCACATGAAGAGGTTTGCGAAGCAGCTTTCGCACCCGCGGTTCGGGGCGAGCGAGAGCAGGCGGCCGATTTTCGGCCTGTCCGCAAGTTTTATGTCTCTCAACCGTTTTGTGTCGATATCGGATTCGACCAGGTTCATAAATCCTTTTTTGCTGGTTCTGCGCGGAACGCGCGCGGATTTCTCCGCGGGCTTTTTTTCAATGCGCCTTTCCGCGTATTTGACAAGATTTATCGGCGGTTGTTCAGGGAGAATTTAGCGGTGGGCGTGTCCGCCCCGGCGAGATCGTCCGGCGTGCCCTCGAAAATTATCCTTCCGCCGCCCGCCCCCCCGGAGGGGCCGAGCTCCACGAGCCAGTCGGCGAGCCGCACAAAGTCCGGGTGGTGCTCTATGACAATGACCGTGTTCCCCGCGTCCCTCAGCCCGAAGAGGAGTTTGAGCAGCCTGTCCGCGTCGTCCCAGTGCAGGCCGGTGGTGGGCTCGTCGAGGATATAGAGCGCGTGCCCGCGCGTGCGGCGCGATAGTTCGAGCGATAGCTTTATGCGCTGCGCCTCGCCGCCCGAGAGCGTGTTGGCCGCCTGCCCGAGCCTGACGTAGCCGAGCCCCACGTCGCGCAGGGTGCGGAGCTTCGCCATTATGCGCGGGTGGGCGGCGAACACCTCCGAGGCCTCCTCGACCGTGAGGTTGAGGGCGTCGGCGATGTTGAGGCCCTTGTAGCGCACTTCGAGCGTCTCGCGGTTGTACCGCTTCCCGCCGCAGCTCGGGCAAGTGACGTACACGTCGCCCAGAAACTGCATGTCGAGCCGTATTGAGCCGTCGCCGCCGCAGTTTTCGCACCTGCCGCCCTTCAGATTGAAGCTGAACCTCCCCGGGCCGTATCCGCGCACCTTCGCGGCGGGGCACTGGGAGTATAGCTCCCGCAGGAGGTCGAAGAGCTTGGTGTACGTCGCGGGGTTGGAGCGCGGGCTCTTGCCTATCGGCGACTGGTCCACCCTCACGCAGGTTGTGAAGTTTTCGAGCCCCGATATTCCGCCGTGCGCTCCGCAGACCTCCTTCGCCCCGTTGAGCTTGAAGGCGGCGGCCTTTGCGAGTATGTCGTTTACGAGCGTGCTCTTGCCCGAGCCCGACACGCCGCAGACGACGGTGAACAGCCCTGCGGGGAATCTGGCGTTCACGCCTTTGAGGTTGTTTTCGCGCGCCTTTTTGACTTCGAGCCACCTCCCGCCGGGGGCGAGCCTCGGCGACGGCCTTTCGACCTTCGCGCGCCCCGAGAGGTACATGCCCGTGCGCGAAGTTTTCGACCTGGCGCATTCCTCCGCCGTCCCGTTGAAGACGAGCCTGCCGCCGTTTTCTCCCGCTTCGGGGCCGAGCTCCACTATCCAGTCGGCGGCCCTGAGGGCGGCCTCGTCGTGCTCGACGAGCAGCACCGTGTTGCCGCCGTCGCGCAGGCTGCGCAGGGCGCCTATGAGCATGTCGTCGTCGGCGGGGTGCAGGCCGATCGTGGGCTCGTCGAGCACATAGGTGACGCCGGTTAGGTTCATGCCGAGCTGCGTGGCCAGGCGCGCGCGCTGGGCCTCTCCGCCCGAGAGCGTGGAGGCCTCGCGGTCGAGCGTGAGGTACGAGAGCCCGACCCTGTCGAGAAATTCCAGGCGCGCCGCAAGCCCCCCGAGAGCCTCGCCGACCGCCGCGTACTTCGGGTCTTTGAGCAGTTTTCCCACGAAAGCGCGCGTCTCGTCCACGCTCATTGCGAAAAATTTGTCGTACGACACGCCCCCGACGAACACGTTTCTCGACCTCTCGGAGAGCCGCGCGCCGCCGCATTCGGGGCAGGGGGCTGAGATCTGGAATACGGAGAGGCGCGCGCGCAGCGCGTCGCTCGGGGTTGCCTTGCAGATTCTGTCCACGTCCGCGAGCACCCCCCCGAACGCGACGGGCTCCGGGCGCGAGTTCCCCCGCCGCAGCCTGAGCATGAACGTGCGGGACGGGTCGCCGAACAGAATCGTGTCGCGGACCTTTTGGGGGAGGTCCCGCCACGGGGCGTTGATGTCGAATGGGATTTGTTCGGAGAGCTGGCGGAGTATGGACTTGCGCTTTATTATCATGCTCTTGGCCCCGTATCTCCAAGCCTTGACCGCCCCGGCGCGCACGCTTTTTGAGTCGTCCGGCACGGCGAGCTCCGGGGAGGCGCGCATGACCCTCCCGATTCCCCCGCAGCGGCGGCACGCGCCGTCGGGGTGGTTGAAGGAAAAGCTGCGAACGGTGAGGTCTTTGAAAGTCGCGCCGCAGACTTCGCAGGCCAGCGCGCAGCTGAGCCGCAGCGGCCTCCATTCCCCCCCGGTCCGCGACTGCGAGGAGTACAGGATTTCCGCGGAATCCGAGCCCTCCCTGAACGCGAGCTCCAGCGAGTCCGCCACCCTGTCGCGCGAGGCCGACGCCGAAGTGAACCTGTCGACCACAAGCTCCAGCGGATAGGTTTTCGACGCCGCGAGGGTCGAGAAAACCCGCTTCTCGGCGGCGGGGTCGTCGAGCTCCAGTATTTCCCCCGCCACCCTCGCGCGCTGCCACGCCCGCTGGCGCAGGGATTTGAGCTCCTCTTTCAGCGCGGACGGCCTGCCCGAAATCCGCGGGGCGAGGACGTACGCGCGCGCGTCGGGCGGCAGGGCGAGCACGGCGTCGACGCATTCGTCGATGCTGCGGCGCGATATCCTTCCGCCGTCGCGCGGGCACCGCTGCTCTCCTGCCACGCTCCACACAAGCCGGGAATAGTCGGCGATTTCCGTGATGGTTGCGAGCGTGCTGCGCGGGTTGGAGCCCAGCGACTTCATCTGCTCTATCGCTATCACCGGCGAGAGCCCGGAAATGGAGCCGACCGCGGGCCTGTCGATCTGGCTGAGGGCGCGCCGCGCGTCGGCGGAGAGGCTCTCCATGTACTTGCGGTACCCCTCCGCGTAAATGGTGTCGAAGGCGAGCGTCGTCTTGCCGGAGCCGCTGCGCCCCGTGAACGCCACGAGCTTCCCGCGCGGAATGTCCACGTCAACGTTTTTGAGGTTGTGCTCGCACGCGCCCCTCACCTCTATGAACCCCGCGCCGGCGGGTTTGGCCGCGCGCCCCGCCGGCTTTTTCCCCTTCGAGGGGCCGCGGCCGGGAGCTGATGAATTTGTTTGCATTGTCGCTTTTTTGGGCGTTATATATTTTTTAAATGTTAAACGGTTTCCAGCAAAAAGTGGCGGGGACGGCGATTCTCTGCGTGTCGGTTTGCGCGATAGGCGGGTTCGCTATCGCCGCCCTCAAAATAGCGGGGGCGTTCCTCGACAAGTTCGGGGCTGTCGTCTGGCCTCTGGCGCTGGCGGTGATACTGTCCTTCATTTTGAAGCCGGCGGTCGATTTCATGGCGGTGAGGCTGAAAGTCGGCAGGACCGCCGCGTGCTGGATTATGCTCGCCGCCCTCGCGCTCGCCGCCGCGGGCTGCCTCCTGGCCGTCCTGCCGGCGCTCGTGTCGGAAATCTGCGCGCTTTCCGCTTCTGTTCCCGACTTCGTCGCGCGCGTGTCGGCTCGGCTTTCGGAGCATTTCCCGCAGCTCAGGGATATAATCGCCGAAAAGTCCGCCGCGTTAAAGGAGGGCGCCCTGAAAAACCTGTCGGTTTCGGTCGCGCTCGGGTACGTCGGCAACTTCTTCAGAACCGCCGCGAGCGCCACGGGCGGGGCGGTTGCGGTCGCGTCGTTCGTGGCGGCGTTCGCGGTCGCGCCCATCTACCTCTACTACATGCTGACTTCAAAGTTCGACTTCTTCGCGTTTCTGGAGAACAACATGGGCTTTATGAGCCCGAAGACGAAGGCGGACGCGATGTTTTTCGCCCGCAGGTTCGCGTCGATAATGTCCGCGTTTTTCAGGGGACAGATGACGATAGCCTTCATCATGGGGCTTCTCATAGGCTTCGGCCTCATGCTCGTCGGGGTGAAATTCGGGTTTCTGCTCGGGTTTGCGGCGGGAATGTTGAACATAATTCCGTATTTCGGCACCGTCGTGGGGCTTGGAACTATCCTGCCGACGGCGTTTTTCCAGCCGGACGGCGGGCTGCTCACGGCGTTGCTCGCGCTGTGCGTGTTTGCGGCCGTGCAAATGTTCGAGGGCTACTTTTTGACGCCGAAAATAATGGGCGGCAGGACGGGCCTGCACCCTGCCGTGATAATATTTTCCGTTTTCTTCTGGGGGATAGCGCTCGGCGGCATTTTGGGAATGATACTGGCGATTCCGCTTACGGCGTTTGCGGCGGCCTTGTGGGCGCGCTTTCTGGGCGGCGAGGGCGGGCGGCCTTCCGAATAGGAGGGGAGGGGGCAAGCCCCGGCAGGTAGAGTGTAATATCATATTGACAAACCGTAAATACTGTTGTAAGAAAAACAGCCGTTTAAATTTAAGGTGGATTTGCAAAGGGTAATTTTCGGTAAGAAAACGAAAAATGCAGTTTGCAATTACATTTTGATTAGCAAGATAAATAAAATCCCCAAACAAGTGGACACATTGCGGAAATCAACCCCGCCCAACGCAAAAAACGGCAGTTTTTTGTTGCGTGGCCGAGACCCGCTCGTTGTCCCGACATATGTACAATTATGAAATTAATTGATATGGCTTCGGCCCGTTTCCCCGTTTCGGCGGCTGCGCTTTTTGCGCTTTCCGGAGCGTTCGCGCAAGATGTCGACCAGAACACATATTATTTCGACAATGGAAAACAGAATTTGAATTTGGCGGCCTCCTGGAAACTCTCCGACGGAAGCGCGGCGCCCGAGAACGTTTCGGATTCTACAAACATAGTGTTCGACAAGATTACGTGGCTGAACTATTACATGATGCCGACCGTCAATACAATAACGGTCAACGCTTCGGGCGGAACTTTCAATCTGAACGGCGGGTCGTGGGTCGGCAGCGTCGGCGACACCGTGCTGAATTTTTCGGACACCTATGCCGAAAGAAGGGGGTTTGTCGTCTCGCAGTGCGGCAACCAGGGCGGCAACAACGGGTTCAAATCCGGCGGGAATTTGATTTTCAATTCTTCGCAGTATATGAACGTGGTCATGTTGTGCCAGAAAGACTACAACATGGAGACCGGCGCATCGTCCAATACGGGCGCATATTACTTTAACGTCGGCGGGCAGCTGCAGTTCAACCATTCGGGCGACAGCGGATTCATACGCTTCACCCTCAGCGAGCCCGACGGCGGCGGGCTGTGGCCGAGCGGCACGGGATACACCAAATTCAGCCCGCATGTTATCGGAAACCTCGGCGGGCTCTCCGGGAAGGGCGTTTTCAGCGCCACCAAGTGGCTTTCCACAACGGTTGACATAAACTTCGCGTCGAATTCCGACGGCGTATTCAAGGGCGGCGAGTGGACGGGCGCGTTCACTCGCTCGAGCACCGCCACCTATTCGGCCGAGTCGACCGAAGAATGGCAGAGGGAAGTCTACCAGAATTCCATAGGCTCAAAGGCTTCCGTCGCCTTCGTGATGGACAGCGGCAATAAGGGCGTAAAGCAGACCATAAACCTCCAGTCGGCCAAAACCTTCTTCGGAGAATCGACAACCGAGACGGACATAGAAAGCTTTACCGTCGAGGTGCGTTCAGGCAATCTGGAGTTCAATTCGGAACTCGCCATAGACAGGGTGGCTCTCGCAGGCGACGACGCACTGCTCAAATTCTCCTCCGCTCAGAAGGTCGGGGAGCTGCTGATCGACGCCGGAACCCTCGCGTACGGAGGGAAGATATCCGCCGGGGACTTTACCGTGGGCGCGGTTTCAGTGGCTGTGATTTTTTCCGCCGCCGATCTGGCCGCCCACGAGATAGTCGTCGTGGAATTTGACAACCTTTCCAACGATTTCGACCCGAACAATGTTTTCGCCGCATACGACGAGAACGGCAACAGGCTCGGAGGCGAGTTTGCGCTGACCGGCGAAATGGGCGGGGCGGGCAGCCTTGTCTACACTGTGCCGGAGCCCGCGGCGGTAGCGGCGGTTTTGGGGGCGTTGGCGCTTGCGGTTGCGGCGCGCCGCAGAAGATAGTTTTGCCTGCGCGGGACGACGCGCGAAGGCGCCTTGCGGATAGCGGCAGGGCGCTTTTTTTGCGCCCGCGGCCGCTTGCGCGGTTATAATTGAAACAGTTGCCAGTAATTTATTGACATGCAACTCTTCCTCGTATACAAACTTTGAAAATTAAACGCCTTATATATTATATGAAAAACTTTCCGCTTCTTATCCTTCCGCTTGCCGCGCTTTCCAGCGCCCCGGCCTTCGCCCAGGACGCATATCCCGATACCTATTATTTTTCCGGAAGCGACAAAAACAGCGTCCTTGTGAGTCGGAACGCATGGACGTTTTCGGACGGCACCCCGCTTTCTGAAGACGACCCTCTTCCGTCCGAAAGCACCAATCTCGTATGGGACAGGCCCGGATACGCCATGAACTACTTCTATACCGCGTACGTCAAGAGCATGACGGTCAACGCGGCCGGGACGACTTTCAACCTCAACAGTAATAACTGGGTCAGAACCGTCGGGGACTTTGCCGTAAACGTCGACAGCGACAATCTAACCGACGTGGCCTCCGGCGTGATACAGGCCGGCAACAGCACGTCGCCCAACGGCTTCGACGTCGGCGGAAACATGGTTTTGAACTCCTCAAAAAATCTCCTTTTGCACATGCAGTGCGACATAAACACAAATATAGAGGATCCGTCTAAGAACAGAAATTTCAGCCCATATGCGATAAAGGTCGGCGGCCAGCTCCAGATGAACTCCTCCGGAAGCGGCGTAATAAGGTTTTTGCTGAGCGATTCTCACTACAGCAAGCCGTGGACTTCCGACAATACGGGGCAGATGTCGATTACCGCAAAACCCGCGACGGTTTCGGTTGATCTCGGCGGGCTGAGCGGCAGGGGCGCCATTTCGGTTACGAAATGGTTTACCACAAATGCGACGGTGAATTTCAAGGACAACCCCGAAGGCGTTTTCGCGGGGGGATCCTGGGAGGGCGTCCTGACGAAATTTTCGGCGAAAAGCAACGAGATCCTCGACTCCGACGACGAGCTCACAAAACTGGCTAAGCAGGCGATCATTGACAACGCCAATGCCGCCGAGGCGCACATATCGTTCGAGATGAACGGCGGCGGCCGGCAGTCCGTTACAGTGTACAAGGCCGCCAACGCGGCGGCGCACGGGATAGGCGGAGTCTCCGGGGAAACCGACGCGCAAATAGATTCCGTAAAAGTGAATTCCGGCGAATTTCTTATGAACACGGAGCTGGCTGTGGGGGAGGTGCTGCTGACCGGCGGGCGCCTCGGGTTTTCTTCGGCCGAGAAGGTCGGGAAGATGGCGATAGACGGCGGCGAGCTCCTCTTCGGCGGCACGATAAGCGCCGGCGAGGTGATTGTCGGGGCCGACAGCGTAAAGATAGTGTTTTCGGGCTCCGACTTGATCGCGAACGGTCTTACGGTCATAAACTATGACTATATAGACCTTCCATACGACGTTAACAATGTTTTCGCCGCCTATGACGAGAACGGCAACAGGCTCGGAGGCGAGTTTGCGCTGACCGGCGAAATGGGCGGGGCGGGCAGCCTTGTCTACACTGTGCCGGAGCCCGTGGCGGTAGCGGCGGTTTTGGGGGCGTTGGCGCTTGCGGTTGCGGCGCGCCGCAGGAGATAGTCCGGCGGCGGATTAGGGCGCGGAAAATTAGCCTCTGAGAAAACCCCGGGAGTTGGGCCCGGGGTTTTTTTGCGCGAGAGTTTCGGGAGGTCCCGGCAAAAAAAAGGGGGAGGGGGGGGGTAATGGTGGTGGAATTTGTGGGAAATTTTGAGAGCAAGTAATTTATTGACAAAGTTCTTCCTTCGTATAGAAAGGTCCCAATTAAGCTCTGTTATGAAAACGTTTGCAAAAAACTTGATCTTCCCCGCCGCCCTTTTTGCCGCGGTTTCCTCCTCCCCCGCCCAATACATTTTCACGGGCGATTCCGAACTCGGGCTTCTGGATTACGGCAATTACTCCCGCTCCACCGGCGCGCAGGTAAACATAAGCGGCTACTCCCATGACGGAGGCAAAATCGCCTTTTACACGACTTCCGCATTTGAGGAGATTGCTGAAATGCCGGGATTCGACTACAAGTACCCATGGATGGGCATAGGCGAATTTACGGGCGTCGAGAACGGAATCTCCCCCATGGAAATCGCCCTTTTGTCCTCCAATAAAAAGGATATGGGCGGCTGGTATGGCGGCCAGAGGATACAGACCGTATTCTCGTTCGGCGGCGGCAGGCATATGACAATTTCCCTCGGCTCGAAGGATTCTTCGGATTCCGACGTCACCTATTATACGGCGGCTTTTAAGGTATGCCTCGAAAACGCCGATTCGAGCGTAAGCGTCGTGCGCGGCGTCGACGCCGCGCAGAAGGCTTTCAACTTCAACGCGGACAACGCCATAACGGTGGTGGCGGGCACGGTGAATTTCGGAACTGTCGAAACCGGCGCCCTCGACCTCATGAAAACGGCCGATATAATCGTATCGAGCGGATCATTTCTCAATTTGTACGTTAAGAAAATCGAGACGAATATCGGCACTGCGGCGAGGAATATAACGGTTGGGGGCGTCATGAACTTCCGCGTGGCGGAAATTTCGGAGGGTTCCGCGCTGATTACGGCTTCGGGCGCATGCTCGACGCAGGGAGGGGGTATCAACTTCGACTTTGCCGATTTCAGCCTCGGCGAGGGTGTCTACGACCTCATAAGCGCGGCCGGAGGTTTTTCCCTGAACGGCTCCGCGGACGACCTCTCGACGGACTTCGGCATAATCGGCATCGACCCCGAAAAATTCTCCCTGTCGCTCTCGCAGGACGGAACCCTTTTGCAGCTTACGGTGGTGCCTGAGCCCGCGGCGTTTGCGGCGGTTTTGGGCGCGCTGGTTCTTGCTTTGCCTCTCGTTCGCCGCCGCTGGTGACCCGGGGGCGAGATGTTTCGGGAAAAGGTTCCGGAAATTTTCCGGCGCCTTTTTTTTATTGCGCGAATCCTCGGCCGCGTTAGCATTTCGATATGAAGCGCAGAGTATTCCCTTTTGCCGCCGCGCTGTTTGCGGCGGGTTTTGTTTTTTCGGCGGAAAAGGCCGAAAAGTTCGCCATAACGGGTGGTCCGTATGTCCACGCCCCCGACGGCGGAAGCGCCGAAATAGTCTGGACGACCAACCGCCCCGCAATTTCGTGGGTCGAAACCGCCCCCGACGACGGGACGCATTTTTACGCCGTTGAGCGCCCAAGATTTTTCAACTCCCCGATGGGGAAAAAGCTCGTCGGAACCGTCCACCGCGTGAGCCTCAAAAACATTTCGGAGCCGACGAGGTACAGGGTGACGTCCGCCGAAGTCGTCTCGCGCTCGGGCGAGCGCGTCGATTACGGCGCATACGCCGGCAGCGACGTGTACAGGAAGAGCCCGCTGCTCCTAAAACTCTCCCCAAAGGGCGGGAAAAGCGTGAAGTTTGCGGTCGTAAACGACATTCATGCGGATTCCAAACGGCTTGCCGCACTGCTTTCGCACGCCCCTAAAGACGCGGAGTTCCTCGTGCTCAACGGCGACATGCTCAGCCGCATGGACTCCGAGCGTCAGATATTCGGCGGCTTCATGGACGAGGTAGTGAAGTACACCAATGGCGAGATTCCCGTATTTTTTGCGCGCGGCAACCACGAGACCCGCGGGGAGTTCTCCGAGGAGTTTTTGAAATATTTCCCGACTCCCACGGGCAGGCCGTACTACTCTTTCAAATGGGGGCCCGCGGCTTTCGCGCTTCTCGACGCCGGCGAGGACAAGCCCGACAGCGACATCGAATACTACGGGACGGCGAATTTTGACGCCTACCGCGCCGAGCAGGCCGAATGGTTCAAGAACCTGATCCGCTCCGACGGGTTTAAAAATGCGCCTGTAAAGATTATCGTCGTGCACGTCCCCCCGTCCTGGGGCGCGTGGCACGGCTCCCTGCATTTCAGGAAGCTCTTTATGCCCCTGATAAACGAATCCGGCGCCGCCGTGATTCTCAGCGGACACCTGCACACTTTCGACCCCGCCAGAAACAGGCTTCCGTTCTACCCCGCCGACAGGGACGGCATAAACGTCCCGAACGTGGTAAACTCCAATATGGACCTGATGGCCGTTTCCGCCTCGCCGGAGAAAGTTGAAATATCTTTCACTTCTCCCGACGGCGGAAAGCCGAGGGAGGACATCTCGATAGAAATTCCGAAATGATCGCATCGGCGGCGGGAGGGCTTTTGCGCGGAGGGCGGCGGTTCCCAGTTTTTATTTAAAAATGTACGGCGTGTGGCCCGTCAGGGCGCGCGGCTTTCAGCATGGAACGGCGATCTTGCGGGAATTGCGGCGGCCGCGTTCCCGGCAGGAGCGGGAGTATTTTAGGAGTCGGCCGCCCCGGCTTGCGTGCCTGCGCATGCGGTTTGCCCCTTGCCGTCCGCACTGTCTCGGAGACGGGCTCATTTGAGCCAAGGGCAAAGAAAGCTTAAAATGCCTTTGGCCGGGCTAAAAACCTAAATGTCGGGATTTGCGGATAGGCGGCATAAAGGTTTGGGCTTTCCACGGGAAAGCCGGGATATGAGGCGTTGTTCCAAACGTTTGGCCGGTTTTCCCGGCGATGTCTGCGGGCGCGCGCCGGATTGAAAAAAGGGTTCCTGACGGACTTGCAGGGGCTTTGAAAA
>DBGCYC010000044.1:0-15720 GCA_048390825.1 Candidatus Merdousia sp. | reverse complement strand
CAGTTCTCGAGCCCCGAGAGCGGCTCGTAAAACACGTCGCCCTTGCGCAAAAATATCCGCGCGTCCTTCTTCGGTATCCTGGCGAACGTCTTGAACGGCCTGTCGCGCGTGCCGTCGTTGGCGTCGTCGCCGCGCGTCGACGAAACGTAGGCTTCCGCCGATATCCTGGACTCGTCCGCGCCTATCTGCGCGCCGAAAACCCCGCCGCACAACGCCGCCGCGAATGCAAATAAAAATAACCTCATAAACTTGCATTAGCACGCCGGGCGCCCCCCGTTCAACAAAAAAACCGCGAACGGCGGAGCGGGAAAAGAATAAAATTCGTTGAAAAAAATTTCTTTTGCGCGCATATTGCTGTCATGATTTTGGAAAAAGAGAGAGAGATGATGCTCTTCGGGCTCCCGCCGGACGGGAGATCCTTCAAGGGGGTCGGGCTTTTCCTGTTCATATATCTCGGGGCCACGCTCTTCGCGGCGGTTTTAACGCCGCCGGCTTACTGGGCGGTGGAATGGCTGCACTCCGCAAGCCCGTCGGAAACCACGACGTGGCTTCTGGGCAAGCCGCTCGACGTATATTACGACAGGCTCAGGTGGGCCCCCATAATACTCGGATTTCCATGGATGATGAAGGAGTGCGGGCTGTTTTCGCTCTCAAACCTCGGCATGAAAATCGGGGCGGGGGCGCTCGTTTCGTTCCTGTCGTTCTTCGCGTTCGGGATTTTGCTCGCCGCGGGAATCTTCGGGCTGCAATGGGCCTTCGGCGTGTCGTCGCCAGACAAGACCTTCGACGCCTCGTCCCTCGCCCCCGTGGCGTTGAGCGCGCTCTCCGGGGCGCTGACGGTCGCCCTGCTCGAGGAAATAATAATGCGCGGGCTCATCATGCGCTCGTTCTACACCGCGATTGGCCCGCTGTCCGCGGTGGTTCTGAGCTCCCTGTTTTTCGCGTACAAGCACTTCAAGGTGCCGGACTGCGTATGGGACAACCTCCCCGGCGGCGGCAGCGCCGTCTGGGACATGGGGTTTTTCGTGGCGTGGTACGACACCGTGGGAATAGCATACGAATTCGATTTCGCCAAGTTCGGCGGGCTCTTCATGTTCGGCGCGTTTCTGTGCCTGCTGTATATTAAGACGAAATCCCTGTGGCCGTGTATAGGCTTCCACGCGGGGCTCGTATTCTGCCTGATGATGTACCGCAAGACTTTCGACATCACGCGCGACGGCCCGCGCGAAATTCTCGGCGGGGCCGGCATGACCGACGGGTGGCTGGCGCTGGCGGTTCTCACGGCAATGTGCGCCGCCCTGTTGCTCCCGGGCCGCGGGGGCGCAAAATCCGATGGCGCCGGAGCTCCTTAGCCCCGCCCGCGACGCGCAAACCGCGCGCGAGGCTATCCTCGCGGGGGCCGACTCCGTCTACATAGGCGCCCCGCTCTTTGGCGCGCGCAGGGACGCCGCAAACTCCGCCGCCGACATCGCCGGCCTCTGCCGGTTCGCGCACCTGTACGGGTGCAGGGTGTACGTCGCCCTAAACACGATCCTGTTCGACTCCGAGCTCCCGAAGGCCGCGCGCATGGCGGAGGAGCTTTGGGACGCCGGGGCGGACGCGATAATCGCGCAGGACCTCGGGCTGCTCGCCGCCGCCGACAGGCGGGTGAAATTCCACGCGAGCACCCAGTGCCATGTCGACTCCCCGGACAAGGCGAGGTTTCTCGAAGCCGCCGGGTTCGCCGCGGTGGTGCTCGCGCGAGAAACTCCGCTAGGCCGCATTGCCGAGACCGCCCGCGCCGTCGGGGTTCCGGTGGAGTGCTTCGTCCACGGGGCGCTCTGCGTGTCGTACAGCGGCCAGTGCTACCTCAGCTACAAAATAGGCGGCAGGAGCGGCAACAGGGGCGAATGCGCCCAGCCGTGCAGAATGAGATACGAATTCGAGGACTCCCGCGGCAGGAGGGTCGCCCCGCCCGCATACTACCTCAGCCTGCGCGACATGAACAGGCTGTCCGCGCTCGGCGAAATGATTGACGCGGGGGCGTCGATCTTTAAAATCGAGGGAAGGCTGAAAGACGCGGGCTACGTAAAAAACGTCACGGCCGCCTACCGCGCGGAGCTCGACAGGCGGCTCGCGGAGCGCGGGCTCGAAAGGGCGTCGTTCGGGGAGTGCCGCACGGCGTTCGATCCCGACCCGAAAAAGTCTTTCAGCCGGCTGTTCTGCGAGTTCCACCTGCGCGGAATCGAGAAGGGCTGCGCGAGCTTTTCAACGCCGAAGGCGCGCGGGGAGTTTATAGGCCGCCCGCGCTCGGCGTTCGCGGGCGGCTTCGAGTTCGGGGGCGCGGACGGGATTTTCTCGAACGGAGACGGGCTGTTCTTCGAGGACGAAAGCGGCGGCGGGTTCGGCGCGCGCGTCGGCAGGGTCTGCGGCGAGCGCGTGTTTGTCGGCCGCCCCGAAGAGCGCGTGAAAGTTCCGCCGCGCGCCAAAATCTGGCGCAACCGAGACGCAAAGTTCGAGGAGGCCCTCGCGGGAAAATCCTCCCGCAAAATGCGCGCGGAAATCCTCGTCCGGGAATCCGAAACCGGTTACATATTTTCGATGAGGCTGCCCGACCGCCGCGCGCTCGCGTTTGAAGCGTACCGCCCGAAGTCCGCTTTCCGGGCGGCGGAAAACTTCGGCGCGGCGGCGGAAAAACTTTCGGAATCGCTCTCGCGCCTGGGGGATACGCCGTTCGAGTGCGGGAAGGCGCAGATCGCCTGCCGGAGCCTGCCGCGCATGAAGGCCTCCGAAGCCAACGCCCTGCGCCGCGAGCTCGCCGCGGGCCTCGAGGAAAAGATAATCTCGGAATACGAGAGCCGGAGAACCTCCTACCTGCGCCCGCCCCCGCGCAGGGCGGGCTTCGCCCGTCCGCCCTTTGAACGCGACGCGCGCGCGAACGCCGCCAACGCCGAAGCCGAAAGGCTGTACGCCGCGGCGGGGTTTGAAGTGTCCTCTCGCGCCCCGGAGGCGGGGGGCGACCTCTCCTCCATACCCCTGATGCGCTCGCGCCACTGCATACTGCGCGAGCTCGGCATGTGCCGCAGGGAGGGAAAGCTCCCGCCTAAATTCAGGGAGCCGCTCTTCCTGAGGTCGGACGACGGGAAATTCCCCCTGCGTTTCGACTGCGAAAACTGCCAGATGTTCGTCCTGAACCCGGAGGGATAAAAACTATCCGCCCGGCCGGGAGAGCGCCCTCCTCTTCTTGTCCACATAGGCGGACTCCCTGGCCGCGCCGTATTTCGTGTTGTAAAATTTTTTATAATACGCGGCCCTCCCCGCGACGTCGCGGGGGATTTTGTCGGGGAACTCGGCGTACTTCATGCGCGCGAACACAGCGCACAATACGTCGCTTTTTTGCAGATCCTCAAATTCTATCCCGCCCCCGGCGCCGCCGAATTCCCGGATTATAGCCGCGCGCAGGTTCCGATGCTTGTATTTTATGGATCTGTCCCACAAATCCCGGAAAGTCCCGTACTCCACCTGGAAAAGGCCTATCGCGTCCCCGCGAGAGCCCTGAAAGCGCGGGGCAAGGTCGCTCTCCACGAGCGCGGTTCCGAGCAGGAGGGCGACGGCCTCTTCGGAATCGTACAGGCCCTTGGGGGCATTTTCGGCGCGGGTTATAAATTCGCAGGCCGCGCGTATGACGCCAACCGCCTCGCCCGCCCCGAGCCTTCGCGGGGCGGCGGCGTACTTTTTGCGCAGCCCTTCAATGTACGCGGCTTCCGCGGGGCTCTTGACGTACCCGCGCGGCCTGCGGCAGTGCGCCATGACGAGCAGGGCCGCAGAGAAAAAAAACGCAGCGGCGGCGAACCTGTACCTTAGGGAAAGCTTCGCCGCAATCCGCAGGGTTTTCCAAAGCGCGGAAAGGACGGCCGCCGCCGCGCGAAGGAAAAGGCGGCGCCGCCCGCCGCCCCGCCGCCGGCGCCTCACGGCTCGCCCCGCATTTTGCGCACGAGCGCGATTTCGCGCGCGTAGCCGGCGGGGTCGTTGGGGGTTTCGAGGTAGAACGGAAGATCCCGCAGCGCGGGGTGGCTGACGATTCTTCCAATCGCCTCCAAGCCGATGGTCCCCTCGCCGAGCCTCGCGTGCCTGTCCTTCTTTGAATTGAACGGCGTCATGCTGTCGTTGAGGTGCACCGCCCCGAGTTTTTCGAGCCCGACTATCCTGTCGAACTCGTCCAGAACCCCGTCGAGGTCGCCGGCGATGTCGTAGCCGGCGGAATATACGTGGCAGGTGTCGAGGCACACGAGCGCGCCGGTTCCGGACTTCTCCAAAATTTCGGCGATCTCCCCGAAAGTCGAGCCTATCTCGCTGCCCTTTCCGGACATCGTCTCGACGAGGACTTTCGCGGAAAACTTTCCGGCGCAGACCTCGGAAAGCAGCTTGGCGGAGAGCCCGACGCCCTTTTTCGCGCCCTGGCCCACGTGCGAACCCGGGTGGAAATTGTAGAGCGCGCCGCCGAACGCGTCGAGCTTGGGGAGGTCTTCCGACATCGCCTCCAGCGCGAACTTCCTGAGCCCCGCGTCGGAAGAGCACGGGTTGATGGTGTAGGGCGCGTGCGCGAGAACCGGCCCGAGGGAGTTTTCGCGCGCGATTTTTTCGAGCGCCGAGGCGTCGGCGGCGTCGAAGGCCCTGGCCGCGCCCCCGCGCGGGTTGCGGCTGAAAAACTGGAAGCAGTCCGCCCCGAGGCGCAGGGCCTCGCGCCCCATGGCCCCATACCCCTTTGAAAACGACAGATGGCAGCCTATACGCATTTTTGCGCCCCGGTTTGGACGAGCGCCATTATGTCGGGCAGCTCGCGCATTTTTCCGCGCAAATCCATTCCGTACCCGAACGCGAAATCGTTTCCGATTTCAAAGCCCGCGAAATCGGCCTTTGCGAACTTCTCCGCGCCCGTGCGCTTGTCGAGCAGCACGCAGAGCTTCACCTCCGCCGCCCCGCCCTCCCGGAAGGCTCCCGAGATTTTCGCGGCGGTTTTGCCGCTGTCGAGCACGTCGTCTATTATAAGCACGCGCATGCCCGCCGCGTCAGGGAGCGGCGAGAGCACGCGCGGCTCGCCCTCGGCCCCGAGCGAATTTCCGTAGGACGACACCCTGGCCGAGTGGATTTCCAGGCCGCAGCCGGCCATGCCGCGCAGGAGGTCGGCGGCGAAAAACATCGCCCCCTCCGCGAGCCACACCGCGCAAACGGGGGAATCCGCCGAGCCCGCCCATTCGCGCAGGCTCGCGGCGAGCTCGCCCACCCTGCGCCGTATGTCGCCCGACTTTACGAGAACCTTGAACTTTTCCGCCATGCCGGAAGATAATCCCGATTGCGCAGGCGCGTTCAAGCAAATTGCTCCGGAACTTTTCCGGGCCCCGCGGCCCCGAGCGCCTTTTCGACGGCGGTTTTCGCCGCGGAGTAAAACGGAGGGAGCTTCCCGTGGGACTCGCGCAGCACGGCCTCCGGCGGGACGCCCTCCCGCAGCATTTTAACCGCCTCAAACATCGCTATCCTGCGCAGGAGCACGAGCGACGGCACGTTCAGGCGCAGGTATTCTATGCTGTCCTCCGCAAGCGCGATTTCGCCGGGATCCGCCAGATCCCGGGAAACCGAAACCCTCCCCGAAAACGAGTACTCAAAAAACCTCTCGCACCTGCGGTCGTAGGGGGAAACCACGCGGTTGCAGCCGCGCGCGTGGCCGCAGTGCAGGGTGCTTCCGACGAGCTCGTCGAACGTCCTGGGGACGAAGTCGGGCTCGTTTTTCTTCGGGTCGCGTATGCAGGAGGCCGCCATGTTCGAATAGTCCATGCTGTGCTCCGAAAGCCCCCCCATCTGCGGCTCTATGTGCTCTATGTGCGAGTTCTCGCCGTCTATGCGGCTTTCGCAGTAGCAGCACAAAAACTTTTGGCGCGCGATGAGCGAATCTTTAAGAACGCGCTTTACGCGCGCGTCCTTGAAGCGGTAGTACTTGGCGTTGGGGCGCCTGCGCTTCCAATATTTGAAGGCGTCGGGGGCGTCCTCCTCGCGCGGCTTTTCAATGTGGCGCATCCGTCCGGCCTTCGCCCCCGTTTGAAAAGCCAATGGCGCGCGCCAGATACTCGCCCCTGAGAACCTCCGGGTCGTCGGGCATCGCCTTGCGCAGGCGCGCGATTATTTTGAGCGCCCCCGCCGCGTCGCCGGCGTCGAGCGCCGCGTACATGGCCTCAACCGCCGCCTTTGCGGGCCCCTCGCGCCCGGCGTTCAGAAAGGTGCCGAGTATGTCAGCCGGCGCCCTGCCGTACTGCGACGAGCGCTCGAGCCGGACGACCCCGTCGCCGCCGTCGTCGAGCCTGTAAAGCGACTTGACCACCGAAAACACGGAAGGCGAGTGCGACGAAACTATAAATTGCGCCCTCGGGAAAATCTTCTGCAGCTTCACGGCGATCTGCGACTGCCAGTCCGGGTGCAGGTGCAGGTCGACCTCGTCTATCATTATTATCGCGTCCGTCGAGAGCGGGCTCTTCATCGCCGGATTCGCGCCGGCCATGCGCAGGGCTATGTCCGAGATGAGGGCCGCGACGCTCTTTTCGCCCTGCGAAAGGTACTCCGCCGGGATTTCCCGCGGCCTGACAAACAGCCTGCCGTCCTCCACGTAAAACCCCTCGAGGGTGGGGGAGAACTCGCGCAGCGCGGCCTTGATTTCGGATATGAAGCGGTATTTTTTTTCGATTTCCTCCCGCGCGCGGTTTCCGCGCCTGAGCGGCATGCGCGCGGCCTCCGACACCGCCAGCTCCCTCTCGAGCAGCACGGCCGCGAACCATTCGGCGAAATCGTCGAAATTCGTGCCCGCTGAAAACGCGTTTTCGTAGACGCTCATTCTGTCCATGCCCTCGGACGGGCGCGGCGCGCAAAAGCCGGACGTGTTCCTGTCCGATCCGTAGTAGGCGAACACCGGCAGCTCGCACCCGGGGTCTCCGACCTTCGAGAAAACCCCGCGCAGCTTTGCCGCGCAGGCGTCGGCCGCGGCGGAATCCTCCGTTTCGGCGCCGTCGCGCCCGAGCCCGAGGCTCAGGGTTATCGAATCCTCCGGAGAAGAGAGCGTAAGCTTCAAAAGGCAGTAATCCCTGCCGTATGTGATGTCGCGCCCGCGCAGGCCCGCGCAGCCCCCGGCGCTGCCGGACATTCTAACCGACAGCCGCGAGAGCATTATGGCTATCGCCTCCAGTATGGTAGATTTGCCGCCGCCGTTGCGCCCCGCGAAAACCGTAAACGAAGGGTCGAAGTCTATGGTTTCGTCCACAATGCCGCGGAAATTCTCGATTTTAAGCCTCCTGATTTTCATCTTCGTCGGACGGAAAATAACACCGCCCCCCGGGGGCGTTCAACCAAAAAAGCGGCGATTTTAGTTGTCACAGCGGGGGCGGGAGCAAAGTATGCTGGCATGAAAAATTGCATTCCACACATCTGCGCGGCAATCGCGCTGTCGGCGTCCGCCGCTCTGGCGGGAGACATAGTTCTGTTCGACGCCAAAAGCGGCGCGGGGAAAATATCGGAGGCCTCGCGGGCGCAAATGACACCCGGAGGCTGCAAAATATCGCGCGGGCGCGCGGAAATCCTCGGAGAGTGGGATCTGTCGAAAAACCTCGACTTTGAAATCGAAGTCAAAAACCTTTCCGAAACTTCCGATTGCCCGCTCCAAATACTGCTCTCTGACGGGGAAAACGCGGACAAGGTCAAAGATCACACATGGAACACAATGTTCAGGCTCGCCCCGGGGGAATCCCGCAGGGTCATAGTGAAATACCCGAGGCCCCCCGCACACCCCGAAGTCGCCGCGAAAATGAAGGGCATGAGGGCCGACCCGTTCGGATACATGCAGAATTCAAATCGCCCCAACCTGTCGAAAATAAGGACCGCGGCAATCGAAAGGCACTGGAGCAGCAACGCTCCCTTTGAAATCAGGCTCGTCCGCGCGCTCGAGCACGACCCGGACGGCGTGCCCGCATGGCGCAATTTCGGCGAGAAAGAGTTTTTCCCGTTCATAGACAGGTTCGGACAGTTCAAATTCCGCGACTGGCCCGGCAAAACCCATTCCGAAGCCGACCTTGAAGCCGCGCGGCGCGCGGAGGAAAGGGATCTCGCGGCAAACCCCGGCCCCGCCGACCGCGACAGGTTCGGCGGATGGACAAAGGGGGGAAAATTCAGGGCTTCCGGGCATTTCAGGTTCGAGAAGGCGGGCGGAAAATGGTGGATGGTTGACCCCGACGGAAACCTCTTCTGGTCGCACGGCGTGGTTCGCGTGACCCCGTCCTCGGCGATAACGCCGCTCGACGGCCGCAAGTTTTATTTCGACTCCCTCCCGGAAGACGGGGACGACTTCGCCATCTTCTATGCGACAAAGGACGAACTCCTCGCCCCGTATTACGAGGCTCGAAAAATCAAAAAAACCTACGACTTTTCCGCCGCAAACATTTTCAGAAAATACGGCAGGCACTGGCGCGACGCCTACGCGGAAATCGCCCACAAGAGGCTGAAAAGCTGGGGCATGAACACGATAGCCAACAGTTCCGACAAGGGCATATTCATGCGGCGCAAGACCCCGTACGTGGAACGGTTTGAAATCAAGGGGCCGGCGCTTTCGGGCAAGGCGGCATGGTGGCCCTTCCGCGACCCATTCGCCCCCGAGTTCCGCAAAAATGTGGCGGAAAACCTCAAAAGCCGCGCCGATATGACGAGCGACCCGTGGTGCATAGGCTTTTTCGTGGACAACGAAATCCACTGGGGCGACAAGCGCGACCTCGCGCGGTTTACGATAATGTCGCCTGCGGCGCTCGCGGGGAAAATCCGCTTCAAGGACGAACTTGAAAAAAAATACGGCGACATCTCCGGGTTGAACAAGGCCTGGGGGACAAAATTCTCCGGCTGGGACGCCTTCCTCCAAAACCGGGAGCTCCCCGAAAAAGCGGACGAGAAAGACCTCGAAGATTTCACGAGCCTGATGGCCGAGGAATATTTCAAAGTCATTCGCGGCGAGTTCGACAAATTCGCGCCGAACAAGCTATACCTCGGATGCCGATTCTCTGACGCTAACGACAGCGTGTTGAAAATCGGGGCAAAGTATTGCGACGCCGTCAGCTACAACAGATATTCCGACGACCTCAAGGGGCTGAAACTTCCGAAGGGGGTCGACAAGCCGGTCATGATAGGCGAATGGCACTTTGGCGCGCTCGACCGCGGCCTTTTCCATCCGAGCCTGATAAAGATGGAAAGCCAGGCGGACAGGGCGGACGCCTACTATAAATACGCAAAATCGGCCCTCGAAAACCCGAACATCGTCGGCATACACTGGCACCAGTTCTCCGACCAGGCGACGACCGGCAGGTTTGACGGCGAAAACTTCCAAGTCGGCCTCACCGACGTCTGCGACACGCCTTACGCCGAAACGATCGCCAAAATCCGGGAAATCGGGCGCGACCTCTACGAGATCAGGGCGTCGGCTCCGCTGCGGTAGGGGGCCTGAATCGGGACCCGGCCGGGAGGGCCAAAATCCCGGCGGGAGGCGCGGAAATTTCGGGAATAAGAAGTGTTGCAATGGCGGACGGACGGGGGAATATTTCCGGCAATGTCGAAAAAACCCAAAAACGGCTTCATACTCGGAATACTCGTGGCGCTGTCGCTCGCGCACGGGCTCAACGACGCCATGCAGTCGATAGTCGCCGCGATCTATCCGCTGCTGAAAAGCAGCCTCAGCCTGTCCTACGGCGAAATAGGGCTCGTGGCGTTCACGTACCAGATATCGGCCTCGATAATGCAGCCGATTTTCGGGTACATATTCGACAGGCGGCCGGCGGGGTGGTTTCTGCCGCTCGGAATGCTGTGCACGATGACGGGGCTCGTGCTCATATCGGCGGCCGGAAGCGTGCATTCGCTGATGGGCGCCGTATTCGTCTCGGGGATAGGGTCGTCCATAATACACCCGGAGGCCTCGCGGATAACGTCGCTTGCGGCGGGCAAAAGCCGGGGGCTTGCGCAGTCGATATTCCAGGTCGGCGGCTCGTGCGGGTTTTCTCTCGGGCCGCTGCTGGCGGCGCTCTTCGTGCGCGAGCAGGCGGGGGTGGCGAAATTCGGAATGCTCGCGGCCCTTGCTATAATCGCCCTCGTGCCCGCGTGCAGATGGTACTCCCGCCAAATCGCGGCGCGCGCCGCGGAGCCGGAAATTCCCGCGCCCGCGGCCGGCGGCCCCTCCGGGAGACTTTCGGCGCGCACGGTGTGGGTTGTGATGTTCATACTGATGTTTCTGGTGTTCTCAAAAAACTTCTACACGGTCAGCATATCGAACTATTACACCTTCTACCTTATGGCGAAATTCGGGGCGAGCGTGCAGACGGCTCAGATACTGCTGTTCGTCTACCTGCTCTCGGCCGCGCTCGGAACCCTCGTGGGAGGGCCCGTCGGCGACAGGGTGGGCAGGCGGCTCGTGATATGGTGGTCGATACTCGGCTCCGCGCCGTTCGCGCTGATGATGCCCTACGCGAACTTTGAGTGGACGGTGGTTCTGAGCGTCCTCATAGGGTTTATAATTTCCTCGGCGTTTTCCGCGATACTCGTCTACGCGCAGGAGCTGCTGCCGATGAAAGTCGGGCTCGTGTCGGGGATATTTTTCGGCTTCGCATTCGGCATAGCGGGGATCGCCTCCGCGGTGCTCGGGGAAATCGCCGACTATTCGGGGATAGAATTCGTCTACCGGCTGTGCTCGTTCTTCCCGCTGCTGGGGATAGTGGCGTATTTCCTGCCGAGGGTTAGAACCCTGCAGGCCATGAAGGCGGAAAGGCCCCCGCGGGGAGGCGGAGCCTAACGGCCCCCGGACAGGCCGCGCCGGATCCCGCGCGCGAGCAGCACCGCCCCGAACGCCGCCGCCGCGCAGGCGCACGCCGCGAGCGAAAGCCCCGCCATTTCCTCAACGCAGAAATACGCGAACACTACCGCCGAGAGCGCGAACATCGCCCACGCCCTGCGGACGCGCTGGGCCCGCATAATCGACGCGGCGCAGGCGATAAACAGCGCGGGCGAGCCGGCCAGGAACACGACGGAAAGGGCGCGCATCGAAAGCGCGAACCCCCCGTGGATTCCGCCCGGGAGCCACCAGCGGGCGAAGCACGCCGCCCAGAATATCAGAAAGCCGAAAAACACGGAGGACGAAGCGGCCGGGGCCAGAAACCGCATGTACGCGAGCGGCGCGTAAACCGCGAGCGCGCAGACCGCGAAAAACCCGAACGGCACGAATGAAAAATACGAGAACTCCCCGGAGTCCCTGTACGAATAAAAATTGTCCGCCACGAGCACGAAAACGAGGGCGACGAACAAAACCGCGTATCCGAACGCGAGCAAAACGGTCCAAAAATTTCTCGCCATGCAAAGCCGCCTTTCCTCCTTCAAGTTATCCGCGCGGGAAAAATATTGCAACCCATTTTTGCGGCGCCGCCAAAGGCCCAAATAAATTGACAGCCGGACCCGAAGGAAAGATATTCGGGGGGATAAAAGACAACATGAAAAGATACGCCGTAATAATGGCGGGCGGCGCTGGCGAGAGGTTCTGGCCGCTCAGCCGCAAGTCTAAGCCCAAGCACCTGTGGAACGTGACGGGAGGGGAGTCGTGCCTGCTCTCGATGACCTACGCGCGCGCGCGCCGCGCCGTCGACCCCGAAAACATCTACGTCGTGACGAACGCCGGGCAGGCCGGGGCGATAGCGGAGACGTGCCCGGAAATCGCAAAGGACAAAATAATCGTCGAGCCCGCGGGGCGCGACACCACAGCCGCCATAGGCCTTTCGGCGGCCTACCTCAAAAGGGTCTGCGGGGAGGGGGATTCGTCGTTCGCCGTCTTTCCCTCCGACCACGCGGTCTCCGACGCCGACGCGTTTGCGCGGACGGTTGAAACGGCCTTCGGGGTGGCCGAAAGCGCCGGCGGGCTCGTCACGATAGGGATACCTCCGACCTTCCCGGCGACGGGCTACGGGTACATTCGCCGCGGCGAGAAATTCTCGGACGGTTTCGGCGAATACTACAAAGTGGCGCGGTTTTACGAAAAGCCGAACCTCGCGCGGGCTTCCGAATACGTCGCCAGCGGGGAGTTTTACTGGAACGCCGGAATATTCGTATGGAAAATTTCGGAGATTCTCGCGGCGATAGAAAAAAACGCGCCCAAAACCGGCGAAATCCTGCGCGAGATCTCGGCCGCGCCCGATTCCGAATTTTCCGCCGCGGCCGCGAGGCTCTACCCGCAAATCGAAAAAATCAGCATAGACTTTTCCGTCATGGAGCGCGCCGACAACGCGTGGACGGTGCCCGCGCAGTTCGACTGGGACGACGTGGGCTCGTGGGCGGCGGCGGAACGGCACATGCCCAAAGACGCCGACGGCAACGCGGCGGCGGGCGAGCTCTTCGCCGCCGGCTCAAAGAATTGCACGGTATTCGACGCCGCCGGGCGCGCCACGGCCCTGATGGGGGTAGAAGGGCTGGTTGTGGTGCACTCCAAAGACGCGACCCTCGTCTGCAAAAAGGAGCACGCCGAAAAGCTCAAAGAGCTCGTAAAAACCCTCCCCGAGAGGTTCCGATGACACCGCATGATTCGCAAAAAACAAAAAATGCCCCGGCAACCGGGGCATTTTTTTGCGGCGCAGAAAGAATATCGGCTATCCCCTCCTGCGGCGCGCCGCAAACGCTAAGGCCGCAATGCCGAAGAGCGCGGCGAACGCGCATGGTTCGGGAATTTGGGCGAATGTCACCTGCAAAGTGCCGCCGTTCCACGCAAATTCGGCTATCGCATTGAGGAGGTTGCGGGCGGCAAAGTCGGCGTTGGCGTCGGACGAAAACCCTTCCACCACGTCCGCCGAAATCAAATCGAACGTGTATCCGATAAGGTCTGTGGCGTCGAGCCCCTCAAAGTCAACCGCTATCACGCCCTCCTCCACGGCCTTTGAAAAAGTCCCGTTTACGGTGATTTTGTCCGCAAGACCCCCGTAGAAAGCTTCGTGGTTGGCGAACGAGAACGCCCCGCCCTTCCAGACCGCGGAATCGAAGGCCGTCCCGCCGTTTATCGCGCCGAACTTCCCGCCTTCGAGAACGAGCGCGCCGGAAGAGTCGGCGTTGCTCAAATAGAACGCGCCGTTCTTTACCGTCACGCCTATGAGCTGCGCCCCTGAGTTGCCCGAAAGCGAAACGCTCTGCGAACCCGCGCCGTCCATTATGAAAGCCACATTGTCCCTGTTTGAAGAAGTCGACCTGCGAAGGAATCCGGAAAACGACGCGTTTACGCCCTCGGCGTTCTGGAACGTGAGGTAGGAAGTAGCCGCGTTGGAGTCGTCGCTTATAAGCTTCGTCAAAATTCTGCCCGTACCGTTAAGCCCGCCTATCGCCACGTGCGAATCCCTGAACTTTCCGGCCTCTTCGTTTCTGCTTATCATTAACGACGCTAACTTCGAGCCGTCGGCGGAATTGTTCATCTGCACAACCCCGTGGACAACGGCCCAGTTAGAAGTGTCCCCGTCAAGGTTCGCCCCGCCGAGCTCAAGGGTGGCGCCCGCATAGGTCGCGTCGAGATAGACCGCCGTTTTGTAGCCTGTGGACTGGTTTATGCCCGCGTTTTCGCCTATCGAAAGCGACTTGAAGAAACCGCTCGGATTGGTTCCGCCGAAAGTCAGCACGGAGGCGTTCGTCTGGGTTGTCCCGCTCGTCGGGGCTATCGTTACGGACCCCTTGACGACAAAATCCATATTATAGCCGCGGATATTGGGGCTGCGCCATTCGCCGCCGCTGCCGTTCGTGTCTATATTGCCCACAAAGACGTTGCCGTTTATCGCCGGCGCTCCGCTTCCGACGGTGTATATGAAAAACCTTACGGAGCCGGGCAAAACCAGATTTTCTATCGTGAGGTTGTTGACCTCCGCAAATCCGTTGATTTTGTACTGGTCGCCGGAACTCACAGTCGCGGTGAGATCTTTTATCGTGACATTGTCGAATCCGGCCGGGCTGCCCGACGGGGACCAGTTTGAAAAATCCGAAAAATTAAAACCGGACGAGTCGCCTTCCCCGCCAACCCACACATAGTCGGCGGCGCTAAGTACGCACGCGCCGGACAAAAGCAATGAGGCAAATAGAAAATTTTTCATAGAAATCAAACGTTTGAGGTTTATGGCTTTAATTTTTCGCGCAAAGGGCGACACGTCAAGAAATTTTTGGCATTTTTAATATTTTAGAAAATATCGCCATACCCGCGCTTCCAATAAAGCCCGCCCTGCCTCCCGATACGGCGCGCCGCTATCTTTTATGGGTTGAAATTCCGATATTTTTTCCGCATTTTCGGAGAATGGCCAAGCACCTCCGCCATTTACGGAAATGAATTTTGAACTCGCGTTTGTCCTGGCGCTGCTCTGCGCGTGCGTCGCGGCCTTCGTCGCGGGCAGGCCGCGCATGGACGCCGTCGCCGCATGCGCGTTCGTCGCACTCGTGGTCTCCGGAATAGTGGAGCCCGAAGAGGCTTTCGCCGCGTTTTCCGACTCGAGCATAATAATAATCGCCCTGATGTTCGTAATAAGCTCCGGCCTCGCCAGGACTGGGGTCTCGGCCGCCGTGGGGGACTGGATACTCCGCCGCTCGGGAAAGTCGGAGGCGGCGCTGATTGCCATGCTCATGTGTTCGGTCGCCCTTTTGGGGTCGGTGATGAGCACGACGGGGGTGGTCGCTATTTTCATACCCGTAACCCTAAGCATTTGCAGCCGCCGCGGCATACCCGCCTCGCGGCTGATGATGCCGCTGGCATTTGCGGGGATAATAAGCGGCATGACGACGCTCGTCGCAACCTCGCCCAACCTGATCGCCAACGGGGCGCTCATAAAGGAGGGGTACGAGGGCTTCGGGTTTTTCGAGGTCACCCCCATCGGGCTCACGGCGCTCGCCGCGGGGATTGCCTACATGCTGGCCGTGCGCAGGTTTCTGCCCGACGGGGAGCCCGGGGGGCGGAAAAAGTGGGCGCGGCGCAGGCTCTCCGACTTCGTCCGCGAATACTCGCTCGAATCGCGCGAAAAGATATTCGAGGTTTTGCCGGGCTCGCCGCTCGACGGAATGAAGGTATCCGAATTCGGCTCCCGCAACGGGCCGGCCCTGGGGATAATCTGCATCGAGCGCAAAATCCGCCGCGAAAGGGTTCTGACAGAGCCGGAGCCGGATACGGTTATCGCCTCCGGCGACCTGCTCCTATGCGACGCGCGCGAGCCCCTGGGCCCGGGCGCGCCGGCGGAACTTTCGCTGCGGGAGCTGCCGCTGTCCGGCGAATATTTTTCGGAGCGCTCCGCCGAAATCGGAATGGCCGAAATAGCGATACTTCCGGAATCTCCGCTGATAGGGCGGACGCTTTTGGAAGCCAGGTTCAGGAGCGGGTTCGGACTGAACGCCATCGGGCTCAGGCGCAACAGCGCGGCGGTCGGCGGCAACATACTCTCGCACAGGCTGCGCATGGGCGACATCCTGCTGGTATTCGGGAAGTGGGCCTCCATACGCCGCCTGAAATCCCAAAACCGCGACTTCATAATACTGAACCTGCCGGAAGAGTCGGACACAGCAGTCGCTTCGCCCGGGCGTGCCGGGGGGGCCGTTTTGAGCCTGCTGGCAATGGTCGCGCTAATGGCGACGGGCATAGTGGAAAACGTCGTCGCCGCCGCGATATGCTGCATGATGATGGTG
>DBGCYC010000043.1:0-2622 GCA_048390825.1 Candidatus Merdousia sp. | reverse complement strand
ATGTCCGCGAACTTTCTGCGCGTCTCTTCCGCAGCCTCGGGGATTCCGAGGCGGTAGGTGTGCCACTCGCCCCAGTTGCCGTAGCTGCCGATGTCTATCGAGCTTATGTACGGATTGCCGTCATAGCGCTTTGCGAGCTCGCGCATGAATCGCGCGTGCAGCTCTATCAGCAGCGGGTCGTCGAAATACGGCGTGTAGCGCGTCATGGTGGTGAATGGGCTTCGCGGGTTTTGCCGCTCCTTTTCCCAGTTGTAGGGCTTATGTTTTATGCCCTTGTCGAGCGCCCATTTCGGAGTGACGTACGGCTTTTTGCTGTGGTAGTTGGCGCACATTATCCTGAACGAAAACGGGATGCCCGTTTTTTTTGCAAGCCCTATCATACGGTCGATTTCAGCCCAGTCGTATTTGCCCTCTTCGGGCTCGAGGTCGGCCCACGCAAAGCGGGAGTAATACGCCCCGTAGGGGGCGCCTTCCATGCGCTTGCGATTGATCACATGCATCAGGCCCTGGCCGGGATTTTCGACGACGCCTTCGCACGGGGTAAAAGAGGTTTTTATTTCGCGCGCGCAGCACAGCGCCGCTATGCACATGGCGGCCGCGGCTGCGGCGGCTTTTGCGTTCGGGATCATGGTATTAAAGCGATATTTTTGCGATTGCGACGGATCCGTCGGGGGCCGCCTCCTTCGCGGCGAATTTGAAGTCGCGGAAGATTTTGCCCTTGTGGGCGAGGCGGGCGCGCAGTTCGTATTCGCCCGATGGCAGGCTCCGGGGAATTTCAAACTCGTCGTTTGCGGAGAATTTGCCGGGCAGCCATTTCGATGGGTCTGCGGACGACGCGAAAGCCGCGGCGACGTTGCCCGCGGAGTCTTTCAGCTCGTAGACGAGACCGTAGGGCAGGGATATGCGCGCTATTCCGCCGTTTTCTCCGTCGAGCGACACCCTGAGGCTTCCGCCGTCCCGCAGAACCTTTGCGGAGTCTATGAATATGCGCGCGCCCGCGCCCTTGGAAATCCTGTCCACCTGGGCGTATTCCTCCGCAGGAACAGTTGCCGGCCTGAGGTTTTCCGAGACGAGCGAGGCGTGGTTGTCCAATATGAAGTCCGCCGCTTTCGGGAGGGGCCATTTGCGTTTCAGCATGTCGGCATAGCATACATACCATTCAAAGAGCATGGGCTTGTATTTCCATACGTCTCCCATTTTTGAAACTCCCGCTTTCAGGTATTTACCCTTTCCTATCCAGTGGTCGTAGTGGCCCTCGCCGCCGACTCCGTCGCGGCGCATTCCCACGCGGGAGCCGTCCTTTTCGCCTATGGCGTATTTGAGGATTTCGGCGTCGTCGGTCATGAACACGAGATCGGTCTTCTTGAAGTTGTCGAGGTACATGTCGGCGTACCGCTTTCTGACTTCGAGCGGCGAGGGCTTTATGCCGAGCCCGAAGACGTGCCATTCTCCCCAGTTGCCGTAGCTGCCGATGTCGATGGTGGAGATGCGCGGGTCGCCGTCGTATTTTTCGGCGAGGGCCTTTATAAAGCGCGCGTGGCATTCTATGAATGCGGGGTCGTCGAATATGGGGGTGACGCGGGCGAACCTGGTGTCGCCCGTGGCGGAGTCTCCGCCGGGTTTGTTCATGAACTTCGAGAATTTCGCGCCCTTTTTCTCGAAGACCCATTCGGGGGAGGCGTACGGGGTGCCGCTGTGCGAGGACACGCACATTATGCGGAACGAGAACGGGATTCCCATTTTGACGGCCCTGTCGATCTGCTTTTCGACCGGCTCCCAGTTGTACTTGCCCTCCTCGGGCTCGAGGTCGCGCCAATGGAAGCGCACGTAGCGTGAGCCGTACGGCAGTTTCGGATTTTCCTTGGAATAGATCGACATCCACCCCTGCCCGGGGTTTGCTATGACCCCGTGCTCTCTGGTGAAGGTTTTTTCGGATTCCTGCTTGCAGCCGCAGAGGGCCGCAAAAACTGCGAGGGCGGATATTATGGCTTTCATGCTATTTTGATATTTTCGAGATAAAGAGCGGGCCGTCGGGTGCGCTTTCTTTTGCGGCGAATTTGAAGTCGCGGAAGATTTTGCCCTTGTGGGCGAGGCGGGCGCGCAGTTCGTATTCGCCCGAAGGCAGGTTCCGGGGAATTTTGAACTTGTCGCGCGCGAAAAATTCGCCGGGCAGCCATTTCGCGGGGTCTGCGGACGATGTAAAAGCCGCGGCCGTCTCTCCGCCGGGCGTTCTCAGCTCGTACACCAGTTCGTAGGGCAGGTAAATTTTGGAGCAGCCGGCATTCTTTCCCCATAGCGATATTTCGAGCGTCCGCGAATCCGCCGAAATCTCCATTTTGTGCGGCACGAGCCGCGCGCCGACGAATTTTCTCAGCCTGTCGACCTGTTCCGCGTCTTCGGGGCGCGTAAACGTGTTTTTGAAGTGGAAGTTGTCGTTGAATACGTTGCAATGGTTGCCGAGTATGAAGTCTGCTGCGCGCTTGAGCGACCAGCCCTTTTGTTTGTCCGGAGATGCTATGAACTCGAAGAGGACGGGTTTCGACTTCCAGATTTCGCCCATATTGGGTACGTTTGCGTATTTTTTCGAGCCTATCCAGTTTTTGTAGTGCCACGGGCCGCCGA
>DBGCYC010000042.1:0-1017 GCA_048390825.1 Candidatus Merdousia sp. | reverse complement strand
GCGGCCGCGCGCGGTTGCCAAACTTTCCCAAGCGGCGAATATCTTTTTATAGATTGTTGCGCAAAAAAAAGGCGCGGCGCCACAAAGAGGCGCCGCGCCTTTTAAATTTTGGCGGAGCCGGGGTTATGGCAGCCTGCGCCTGCGGCATGCCGCGAATGCGAGGACAAGCGCCCCCATTGCAGCCGCAATCTCAGCCGGCTCCGGCACGAGCGACAGGTTTGCCGCGAGCGTCGATATCCCGCCGCTTTCGGATATGGTTATGTTGCCTATTACCCCGTCCTGGAGTTTCAGGACAAAGTCGTCGGCGGAAACGTTGCTGCCGCCGGTTGCAAACGACATCAAATCCGCGTTCCACTCGTCGCCTCCGGAGGCTTCGAGCCACGCCTGCAAGTCGTAGGCCGAAACGTTGATTTCCAAAACCAGCGGCGACGCCCCGGACGTTTTAGTCGCGGAGCCGTTTATTTGTATGAAGTCGCCTTCGGTTTCCGCCATGTCGAAGACAACCGTCCCGCAGTGGAAAGACATCGAATCGAATACAACCTTGCCGATTTCCGACCCGGCCGCCGTTCCGGTCGCGCTGAACACGGCTTCGGACGGGTTGTTGTAGCCCATAACCATCAGCTCGCCGCCTTTCATGCCGTCGTACATGCCGATGTCGAGCCTGCCGCCGCTCACCTCAACTTCGTTTAGGGCCTCGGCCGCGTCGGAATACGTGCTGCTGTCGAGCGTCCAGCTATCCGTTGCGGAGAACCTCATAATCTGTCGGCCGTTTGCCGCGTCGGAGGCGACCATTCTTATGTTGAGCGTGTTTGCGACGACCGCCCCGCTTTTTTCGAGGCTCATAAGTCCGCCGACGTATTCGCTCGTTCCGGAGTTCGTGAATACGAACTCGGTGACATTGGCCTCGGCGTTGCCCGCAAGCTGTATCATGCCCTTTTGGGCAACCTGCAAGCCGCCCAATGTGCGGGTGAAGGTGCCGGAGGACGACGATGTAACCCTGAAAACGCTGTTGTGCGA
>DBGCYC010000041.1:0-4278 GCA_048390825.1 Candidatus Merdousia sp. | reverse complement strand
ATGGAAGCGGCACTGCCGTCCCCTTCTATGGCTGGCGTGCGCTCCGTGTCTGGCTGGCGCTCTTCGCGCCTGAAAGCGCGCCTCGTACCGGCATTGCCGTATCCTTGCGCAGGTTTATATTGTCATGACGGTTTTGCGCTGGCTTTTAAAAAAAACGGTATTGCGCGTTTTTCAGTAGGGAATTTTTGAAATATTTGCGCTGTTTTTTTACCAGGGCTTCCGTGTCGCGCGCTATTTGTTCCTCGAGTTCGCGTTCGTTTCGGCTGCAGTTTTCCAGCCACGCTATCGTTTCTCGGTAACCGATTGCCGAGGCCGCCGACGGATTGTTTTTTATTCCGCGCGCGAGCAGCTTTTCAGTTTCGGCGATCAGCCCGCCCGAGACCATTTGGCGCGTTCTCTCCCGGATCCTCTCCGAAAGCTCCTCGTCGGGGACGTCGAGAATCCGCACGTTGCGCGATATTTCCCCCATCGGGCAGGGGAGGGCGGCGAATTCCTCCGCGAGCTTCGCGCAGGTCTTGCCGGTTGCCATGCAGCGCGCCAGGGCGTTTTTTGCGCGCCTCGGATTTTGAATGTCCACCGTCCGCGCCGCGGCGGGATCGATTTTCAGAAGGGCTTCGGCGAGCCTGCCCTCCCCGGAGTTTTCGATTTCGCCGCAGATTTTCCTCACGTCCTCGGGAATCTTTACGCCGTCGGCCACCGCGGCGAACCACGAGCGCAGGTAGAATCCGCTGCCTCCGCACACTACGGCCTTTTTGCCGCGCGCGGATATGCCGTCAAGGGCGGCTTTTGCAAGGCGCGCGTATTCGGCGACGTCGAAAGCCCTGCCGCATTCGGCGACGTCTATGAGGTGGTGCGGTACTTCCGCGAGCTCCTCCGGCGTCGCCTTCGCGCTTCCGATGTCCATGCCCCTGTACACCTGCACGCTGTCGCACGAGATTATCTCGCCGCCGATTTCCTTCGCCAGCTCTATCGCCCGCCGCGTCTTGCCCGAGCATGTGACGCCCGTTATTATGAAGGCTTCCGTCATTTTTTTGCGCGCAGCGCGGAACAGATTTCGCACATCGTCTCCGGAGTCTTGCACGCGCGGGCGGTGCAGAACGCGCGCCCGTAGTGTATGAATTGCAGGTGCATTCCGCCCCACCTTTCGGGCGGGTACAGCTTTTTCAAGTCCCTTTCCGTCCGTTCGACGCTCGAGCCGTCGGAGAGCCCCCAGCGCCTTGCGAGCCTGTGGATATGCGTGTCAACCGGGAACGCCGGCGTGCCGAAGGCCTGCACCATCATCACCGAGGCCGTCTTGTGCCCCACGCCCGGAAGCGCCTCGAGCTCTTCGAGGGTGCGCGGGACTTCCCCGCCGTATTTGTCGCGCAAAATCGCGGCGGTCGCCCTGATGTTTTTTGCCTTGGCGTTTGAGAGGCCGCACGGCCTTATGATTTCGCGTATCCGCCCTTCGGAGAGCTTCGCCATTTCCTTCGGGGTGTCCGCGAGCTCGAAGAGTTTCGGCGACACCTCGTTGACGCGCTTGTCCGTGCATTGCGCCGAGAGCATTACGGCCACGAGGAACGTGAAGTCGTTCAGGCTGTCGAGCGGCACTTCCGGGCTCGGAAAGGCCTCGTCGAGCTTTTCCATCACAAAATCGGCCCTTTGGCGCCTGTTCATGTCAGTCCTCCAACCCTTTCAGCAGGAACGAAAATTCGTAGGTTTTCCCGGATTCCACGGTGTGCGGCTTTTCCGGGAGCCCGTTCTTGCTCCACGAGTTCTTCCCGCCGACGCCCGCGGAGGCGGCGGAGACGCTTATGACGTTGAACGCCCTTTGGGGAATCTGGTGGTGGTGCGATGCCTGCTCGATGTCCTCGGGGAGGCGCGGGTATGCGGCGAAATCGAAGTTTTTCGGCCCCGCGGACTCTATCAGCAGGGACGCTTCGGCGTCGTCGCCGGAGATTTTGGCGTAGCGCACATCGACGGCGTTTGAGGATTCCTGCGGCTCTATGTACGGGAAGAATGCCTCGGAGATCTTCGCCTTGAAAACCGCCTCCCACGCCCCCTCTCGGCGGTCGGGGTAGGTTTCGTACGGGCCCTCGCCGAACCATTCGCGTTCGTCGAGCCCGGCGGGGACGCGGAACTGCATGCCGACCTTTTGCAGGGGCGGCAGGCCCGCCGCGGGAGAGACGGACGCCGATACGAGAATCGAGCCGTCCGGGCGGACCTCGTAAGAGAACCGCGCCTTTGAGCCGCGCGCGGGAATGGCGTATTCGGCGTCTATTTTAAGCAGGGACTTCCCGTCGGCGGACAGGTGGTTTGACCTGAATTTCAGCAGGGTCATTCTGTCCTCGGCCGTGCGCCACACGGCGAGCTCTTTGGAGAGCTTCGCGCCCATTTCGTTGTTGGTGGCGGGGCGGCGGAGGCTGAGTTTCATCGGCCCCTCTATGAGGGTCTGCGAGTCGAACTCGTACGATTCGAGCCACCCCGTGCGCCTGTCGAACGCGGCCTTGAAATTCTCCCCCGAAACGCGGAGCTTTTCGTCGTCGGAGGAGACTTTCATCGCGCCCGAGTCGGAGAGCGCCGAGCGCGCGTAGGAGCCCTCGAGCCGGAACTGCTCCCACGCGATTTCTTCGCCCGCCTTCACCGCGTTGGGGGCGTCTTTGCGCGTTTTGAAACTCAGCCTGAGCGCGTATTCTCCGCGCTCGGAGAAGTCGCAGCCGGATAGGTCTATTGCGGCGGCGCGCTCCGCCCGTGGCGGGACGGGGGGAAGGTCGAAATCGCCGGAGTCCGTCTCCCTGCCGTCGCGCGTCAGGCTCCACGACGCGGACACGTTTTCGAGCGTCGAGAAGAAATTTTCGTTAAAAATCTTTACGCGCAGTTTTTTGTCGGAGAATCCGTCGGGGCGCGCATGGATATTCTGGTAGAGTTTTTTTACCTCCCAGGCCTGCGGGGACGGACGCCAGTCCGGCTGGACTATGCCGTTTATGCAGAAGGAATAGTCGGTCGGGAAATCCCCGAAATCCCCTCCGAAAGCGAAGTATCTTCCGCTTTCCGGATTTTGCTCGAAGTCGGCGAAGTCTATCTTCGAGAGCTCCCGCGCGCCGTCCGGGAGCACAAAGAAAAAGTTTTCTTCAAGCGCCGCGTCCACAACCCTGAACTTCTTTACCGCGCCCGCGAAGCGGCCGTGCTCTTCCTTGTCGTATTCGGCGATGGAGAAGGGGGCGGAGGAGAGGAATTCCATTTCGGGAACTTTTTTTGCCGCCGCCTCGGCCCCGTCGATGAAGATTTTCATTTTGCCGCCGCCTGCGGACGCGGCTATTTGCGCGCTTTTGCCGAGCAGGTCGGCCTTCGCCTCGAGCGTTTCCCATTCCCTGCCGTTGAATACCGCGAACGACACGATTTTGCGGGCGTCGAAGAATTTCAGCTCGAAAGCCCCCGGCTGGCGGACTATCGTCTCCTCGCCGCGACTCCACGGCGCGCGCTCCGCGTTTTTGGCGCCGCCCTCGTCGTAGGCGACGCGCGGCGGGAAACCCTTGGACGCGATTTCCACGGCGACCGTAAAGGCTTTTGCCGGGGACGCGAAAAGCCCCGGGAAGGCGACGGCCGAGGCGTTTTCCATGACGTTTTTGGAGACCGTGTCGCCAAACACGGCAATGTCCCTTTTCGGCTCGGCCGAGTCGCGGACTTTCACCGACGGCTCGGCGTTTTTGTATATGCCCTGGTCTTTCCAGTCCCATATGAATCCGCCCTGGAACATCGGCTCCTTACGGACGAGCTCCCAGTAGTCGGCCAGGCAGCCGCCGCTGTTGCCCATCGCATGGGCGTATTCGCAGATTATGGCGGGCTTTCTGTCGGCCTGCGGCTTTTTCTTCTGGGCGTCGAGGTGCCTTTTTATGTCGGCGGGGGAGGCGTACATGGTCGAATACATGTCCACGTACTTCTGGCCGTCGTCGCGGTCGAAGTGCAGGACGCGCGAGGGGTCGCGCCTGCGTATTTTCCCGGCGGCCTCGGCGAAGAATTTGCTGTCGAGGCTTTCGTTGCACAGCGACCATATCACGACGCACGCGCGGTTTTTGTCGCGCTCCACCATATTGTTGATTCTGTCCCATATGGCGGCCCCCCACGCATCCCCTCGTTTGAAGGGGGCTTTTTCTCCCATGCCGTCGAGGCCGTGAAGCTCTATGTTGGCCTCGTCTATGACGTACATGCCGAGCTCGTCGCAGAGGTCGTAGAAGTCTGTGCGGTTGGGGTAGTGCGAGGTCCTTACCGCGTTGATGTTGTACTTCTTCATCTCGAGTA
>DBGCYC010000040.1:0-8104 GCA_048390825.1 Candidatus Merdousia sp. | reverse complement strand
ATGTCCGCGAACTTTCTGCGCGTCTCTTCCGCAGCCTCGGGGATTCCGAGGCGGTAGGTGTGCCACTCGCCCCAGTTGCCGTAGCTGCCGATGTCTATCGAGCTTATGTACGGATTGCCATCGTAGCGTTTTGCGAGCTCGCGCACGAATCGCGCGTGCAGCTCTATCAGCAGCGGGTCGTCGAAATACGGCGTGTAGCGCGTCATGGTGGTGAACGGGCTTCGCGGGTTTTGCCGCTCCTTTTCCCAGTTGTAGGGCTTATGTTTTATGCCCTTGTCGAGCGCCCACTTCGGGGTGGCGTACGGCTTTTTGCTATGGTAGTTGGCGCAGGTTATGCGGAACGACACCGGCAGCCCGATCCTGGCGTAGTTTTCGATGAGCTCGTCGATTTTCGACCAGTCGTATTTGCCGTCCTCGGGCTCGAAGTCGGCCCAGTCGTACCTGCCGTATCCGACTCCGTAGGGCATTATCCCGTCCCGGCGCGGAGTTTGCGAGCACGAGGCGAATCCCTGCCCGGGGTTTGCGGGCGCCTCGTCGCTTTCGGAAAAGAATACAGTTTTCTGTTCTGCGCAGGCGTAAATGAAAAACGCGAGCGCGCCGAATGCGATATGCGGCAGTCTTGTCATAATTCCCCTCCCTTGAATTTCGCAGTAAAACAAGACGCATAATAATTCCAGCGCGCGGCTTTTCAAGGCTTTATTTCACGGGAAAAGCCGCGCGCGGGCGCAAAAAAACGCGCGGGCGGTTCCGCGCGCAAGGGGGGGGGGGGGGGCTCCGGCGCGCGCCGGAAAGGTCAGCACGGCGGCCAATGCAGCTGCCGCCCCCCGAGGATATGCAGGTGCAGGTGCGGGATTGTCTCGCCGGCGAGCGGACCGTTGTTTACCACCACCCTGAACCCGTCTTTGAGCCCGCATTTTTCCGCAACCTTCGGAACCGCGAGCATAAGGCGCGCGAGGATTTCGGCGTCCGCTTCTCCGGCCTCGGCGATTCTCGGGATCGGCTTTGCCGGGAACAGCAGCACGTGCACGGGCGCCTGCGGGTTTATGTCGTTTATGGCGGCGCAAACATCGTCCTTGTAGACGATTTCCGACGGGATTTCGCCGTCGAGTATTTTTTGGAACAGCGTTTTCATGCCCGAAAGTATGGGGGGCGCGGCGCGGGTTTTGCAAACCAAAAATGGAAGGCGCCCCCTCCGCGCCCCGCGCCGGGCGGGAGATTGCGCGAAACCGCCGCCGCGAGGGCGCCTACAATATCAGGGAGAGAAATTCGGCGTTCGACTTCGTCTGTCCCATGCGCTCTATGAGCGTCTCGGCGGCGTCCACGACCTTTGAGCCGGCCATCGCCCGGCGCAGGAAGGACGACGCCTCGAGCTCTTTTGCGGAAAGCAGGAGCTCTTCGCGGCGCGTGCCGGAGGCCGCGAGGTTTATCGCGGGCCATATCCTGAGCTCCGCCACCTTGCGGTCGAGAACCATCTCCATGTTGCCGGTGCCCTTGAACTCCTGGAAAATCAGGTCGTCCATGCGCGAGCCCGTTTCGACGAGGGCCGTGGCGACTATCGTGAGGCTCCCGGCCTCCTCCGTGTTGCGGGCGGCGGAGAAAATCTGGCGCGGCCTCTCGAGCGCGCGTATGTCGAGCCCCCCCGTCATGGTTCTGCCGCCGTTGGCCTTGGCGGAATTGTGCGCCCTCGAAAGGCGCGTTATGGAGTCCATCAGCAGAACGACGTCCCTGCCGACCTCCACGAGGTGCTTGGCGCGCTCGAGCGCGAGGTCGGCAACCCTGATGTGGGTGTCGATGTTTTCGTCGTTGGAGGACGCGAAGATTTCCGCCTGGGGCAAATCCATCTTGAAATCCGTCACCTCCTCCGGCCGCTCGTCGACGAGCAGTATCATCAGGTGGCATTCGGGGTGGTTGGCGATCACCCCGCAGGCGATGTCTTTCAGGAGGGTCGTCTTCCCGGTGCGGGGCGGGGCGACTATCAGCCCGCGCGTCCCCTTTCCTATCGGGCAGAAAATGTCCATTATGCGCGAGCTCATACGCTCCTCCCCAGTCTCGAGGCGCAGTTTTTCCTCCGGGGCTATCGTCGTGAGGTTCTGGAACTGCTGGACTTTCCTCCGCTCGGCGCAGGGCAGGCCGTCGATGGTCTCTATAAAGCGCACCTTGGGGTTCGGGTGCCCCGGGGCGCGGTGGGCTTTGGCCTTTATAAACTGCCCCTTTTTCACGTTGAAGCGCTGCACGAGCTCCTTCGGCACGTACGGGTCGGTGTTGCGCATTTTTCCGGCCCGCGCGGGGTCGAGCAGTACGCCGTTGTTGTTCGTGGTCGGGGCGAAAATGCCCGAGACTTCCATTATTTCAAGGTCTTTGTTTTCCATTGGCTGGCGCGCAGTGGCGCATCGTGTTGTGTGTGCGGTTTGCAGGGCGGAGCGCAACCGTCCGAAAAAGGGGCCCGCCCGCGGAACGCGGCGGCGGGGAAACCGTCCTGTCGCCGAGTCCGTATCAAAATATGCGATTCCACAAATCGCGCGGCCGCGGCGTTTCGTTTTTACGCGGGATATATTGACCCCAAACGGCGCGCGATGGCAATCTTTTTTTTCGGGAGGGCGCGCGCGGCCTCCGCCAGCCCGCGCCGCGGAAAGGGGAGGCTCACTCGGAGAGCGACTGCAGGGAAAGCTTTTTGACTTTCGAGAGCCTTGCGAAGTCCACGACCTTCATCACGTTTTTCAGCGACGAATCCCTGTCGCCGAGCACGATCAGCTCCGGAAGCCCGCCTGCGGCGGCCTCCCGTATTTTGGCTTCGAGCGCGTCTTCGGAAATTTCGTCGGCGTTCCAGTAAAACCTGCCGTCCTTCGATACCGACACCGTGGCCGGCCTGTCCTTTGAGACGCTTTCCGACGACTTCATCGAGGGGGGCGTGATGTCCACCGCGTAGATTTCCTTGAACTGCATGGTGAGCAGAAAGAAGAAAATCAGGCTCGTGAGCACGTCCACGAGCGGGACGATATTTATCTCCGCCCGCCTGCGTCCGCTTCTGCGCATGACGTTCATCTGGACGCTTCTTTTTTGATGTCTATGAGGCGCTCCACGCAGATGTTTATGCGCGCGCAGAGCTTGTCTATGCGCCTGTTGAGGTACGAGTTCCCGACGATGGCCGGGATCGCTATGCAGAGCCCGAGGATAGTCGTCGAGAGCGCGAGCGCCACCCCGCGCGATATCGATTCCGGCGAGGGCGTGGACTCTCCCGTGGCGAACACCGTCACGAGCCCCGCCACGGTTCCGAGAAGCCCGAGCAGCGGGGCGGCCGACACCACGATGTCGAGCGCGAACATTCCGCGTTCGAGCCGCGTTATCTCGAGCTGCGCAAAGGCTTTCAGGGCTTCCGGGTCGGGGTTGGAGTTGCGGTTGAAAAACAGTATCCTGCCGACGGTCGTGGAGAGGTCGCCCTCGTGCTCGGAGATCTTGCCCGAAAGCAGGGCGCCGGCTATCTGGCGCGGCACCACCTTTGACTCGCGCAGGGCGACGAGCCGCTCGGCTATTATGTAGAAAGCCACGAACGAGCAGAGCAGCAGCGGGTACAGAAATATTCCCGCGCCTTCGAGGACGAATTTCATGCGCTATTTAAAATAAGGGAGTTTGGAGGCGGTTTCGGCGATTTCGGCCTCGGCGTCTATTAGCCCGGCGATGGGGTCCCACGTCCCGGAGGCGAGGGCCGCGCGCGCATTCTCGGGCATAGAGCACTTGCAGGAAAATTCCCCGCAGGAGAGTGTCATGCCGCCGAGGTTTATCTCCACGGGCGCCTCGGGGTCCCCCTCTATAATTTCGGCGATTTTTGCGATGTCGGAGGGCGAGGCGCACACGCACGGGATTCCGATGGTGGTGGCGTTGCCGAAAAATATCTCCGCAAAGCTTTGGGCGACTATCGCCCTGAATCCGTAGTGCCAGAGCGACTGCGGCGCGTGCTCGCGCGAGGATCCGCAGCCGAAGTTTTCGCCCGACAGCAGGATTTTGGCGTTTTGCCTGCGCGGATCCGTAAGGGGGTGTTTCTTGTCGGAGCCGTCTGGGTTTTTGCGCTCGTCGTAGAAAGCGTACTTGCCGAGCCCCTCGAAAGTCACGCAGACCATGAAGCGCGCCGGAATGATCCTGTCGGTGTCGATGTCGCTGCCGGGTACGAATACGGCTTTGCCCTTTACCTTTTCGATTTTTTCGAGTGCCATTGTAGCTTGAAAATTAGAATGATTTTTTTTCGCACTACAATCCAAAAAAGATGTCTAACAAAAAAACGGGCTCTTTTGGAAAATAAATTGTGGAAATTTTTTTTAAACCCCGTATAGATTGAGCCATTTTATACAAAAAATCGAAAATCATATGAAAAAGACAATAGCAATAATCGCTCTGGGCGCGGCCCTTTGCGGGTGCCAATCCGCTCCGGAAGCCTCTCCCGAGCAGCTCTCAATTCAGGCCGTCTACTCGGTGGACTCGCGCGTGACGACGAACTCCAAGTCTCCCGCGGAGGTCGTCGACAAGCTCCAGTCGATCCGCCTCAACGGGTGCCCCGCCGAATTCGTAGACGCCCATAGGGACTACATCAAGGGCTGGGAATCGCTCGTGGCGGTGACCAAGAAGATGTACGCTCAGAACATGCAGAAGGCTTCCTCGGACATTGCGACTTTCGTCTCCGACTATCAGTCCAAGCCCATTGAGGCTACCGTAAACCTCAAGAAGCAGTGGCCCGCGTTCGCCTCCGACATCGACGCGGCCACCGCCAAGCTCTCCAAGAGCTTCGCAGCGATGACCGCCGTCGGCGCCAAATACAACGCCGTCTACCAGAAAGATTCGTCGCTGTTCTAACCCGCGCGGCTTCCGCCCAAAATCTCCCTTCCCCGGCCGGGGAGGGGATTTTTTTTGACTTTTTTCGCTTTTTAGGCGTCAAAAAAATATTCCGGAAAACGGCGGGGCAGGTTCGCGTGCGAATTTGGGAACGCCCATGCGTTCGTCCCGAAAAGAATCCGCCCGAGCCGCTTTATATATTTAAGCCTTTGAGGCGCCGCAACTTTTTCATGCGCTTTGCAGGAATGCTGTTTCCGATTGTGGGAGCGTGGATTCAGCGGGCGGCGATGGGGCGGGGCGTTCACGCGGGTTTGCGGGCGGACGCCGTAGGCGGGCGGCCATTTTCATAAAATTGTTGACAAAGTTTGGGGAGGCGTATTTCTTAAACGTCTTTTAATTAAATCAAGCAACGAGAAGAGAGTGTTGACATGAAAGTCGTATCATCCATCAAGTCTTTGAAAACGCGCCATCCCGACTGCAAGGTCGTGCGCAGGAAGGGCCGCGTTTACATTATCAACAAAACCAATCCCCGCTTCAAGGCGAAGCAGGGCTAATCAGTTTTCGGAGTTCACATCAGAATGAAAGACAAAATTCACCCCGACTTCCATCCCGTCTGCTTTGTGGACGTATCCAGCGGCGCGCGCTTCGTCACCCGCTCGACTATGAAGAGCAAGCAGGTCGAGAAAATCGACGGCGTGGACTGCTACATGGTCACCCGCGACGTGACGAGCGACTCCCACCCCGCCTACACCGGCGAAAAGCGTTTCGTGGACACTGCCGGGCGCGTCGAAAAATTCCAGAAGAAGTTTTCGCGCGTGCGCTCGCGCTGAGCGCGCACGGCGATTTCGGAAGGCTCCGCAGGGCGGGGCTTTTTTTTTTCGCCGCCCGCCGCGCGCGGCGGGTTCGGCGGTCTGTCCGGAGGCCCATGCCCAGAAAGATTTCCATATGCACCCTCGGGTGCAGGGTGAACGCCTACGAGTCGCTTGCGATGGCGGATTCGGCGCGGTCGCTCGGCCTCGAGGTCGTGGAATGGGGGCGGAGGGCGGATTTTGCGGTTGTGAACTCGTGCGCGCTGACGGTTTTGGCGCAGGCCAAGAGCCGCCGCGAGGTCCGCGTTTTTGCGAGGGCCAACCCCGGCTCGCCGATAGCCGTGACCGGCTGCTATGCGCAGACCTCGCCCGGAGAGGCCGCAAAGCTTCCGAACGTCCGGGTCGTGGCGGGCAACTCCCGGAAGGCCGAGGTCGTGGAAATGCTGCTTTCGGCGGATTTTGCGAAAGTCTGTGGCGCTCCGGCGGAGATGCCGCCCCTGTCGCTTTCGGGGGAGGGGCCTATCGACGAGCGCGTCAGCCTGAAAATCCAGGACGGCTGCGACAACTGCTGCTCGTACTGCATAATTCCGCGGGCGCGGGGGAGGCCGCGCAGCAGGGGGTTCGCCGAAATAATGGCGGACGCGCGCAGGCTCGTTTCGCGCGGGGCGAGGGAGATAACCCTGACGGGCATAAACCTGACGAAATTTTCGTCGCCGGAGGGCGGGATTGTCGGGCTGGTAGACGCTCTCGACGCCCTGCCGGGGCTTCTGCGCGTGCGCCTCGGGAGCGTCGAGCCGCATGGCCTGCCCGCGGAGGCCCTGCTGGAGCGCGCGGCAGACCCGTCGCACAAGCTGCAGCCGCATTTCCACGTTTCGGCGCAGAGCCTTTGCGACCGCGTTCTGTCCGCAATGCGCCGCAAAAATTCGGCTTCGGACTTTCTCGGGTTTGTCGCGCGCGCCAGGGCCGCCTGCTCCGACATCTCCATAGGCGCCGACATAATATGCGCCCACCCGTTCGAGCGCGATTGCGACTATCTTGAGACGAAGTCGGCGATGCTTTCGAGCGGGCTTTCCTACGCGCACGTCTTCGCGTTTTCGCCGCGCCCGGGCACTCCGGCGTTTGCGATGGCCGCCGAAACGCCCGATCCGCGCGCCCGCCGCGAGAGGTCTGACGATCTGCGCGCGGCGGCCGCCGGAATGCACAGGGCTTTCATGGCCTCGCAGATCGGAAAAATCCGCCCGGTTCTGCTCGAAAACATGCTGCCGGACGGCCGCTATGCGGCGCGCACCGACAACTACATACAGGTTCGGGTTTCCGGTATTGGCGGGGGGCTGAAAAACACTCCGGCGCTCGCGCGCCTCGACGCGGTGGAGGATTCCGAAAGAATGTCCGCATCCGCCGTTCGGGCATAGCGCGCTGCCCCGTCCGCAAAATGGCGGGGTTCGTCAGATTTTCTGTTGCCATTTGCCCGTTTTTAATGTTCTAATGCAGGGGAAAATGAAAATCACTTCACTCATATGGCGCGCAACCGCCGTTGCGGTTTGCCTGGCGTGCGCGGCGGCGCGGGCGGATCTGGTGTGGACGCCCGACAGGGGTTGGCAGGTGCAGGGAGGCGTCCTCGCCAACGTCATAGGCGAGAACGTCAATGTCCAGAACGCGCTCGAGGCCATGAACGAGGGCAAAAGGGCCCTCGACGACGGCGACTACTGGGCGGCGCTCGGATACTACCGCATAGTGGTGACGGACTACCCCAACTCGATTTTCGCGCCCGAGGCCTACTATCAGATGTCGCAGGCGTATCTCAAGCGCGGGCAGTTCATGGACGCCTACGAGTCTTTGCAGGAGATCGTGAAGAAGTATCCCGACTATCCGCGCTTCAACCAGATAATCGGCGCGGAGTACGACGTTGCGGCGACCATACAGGGCGGCGCGACCCCGTACCTGTGGGGGTGGTTCCCGTGGTTTACGAATTACAACGACGCCGTGAAAATCTACGAGTCCGTCGTAAAAGACGCCCCGTACAGCGACTATTCCCCCATAGCGCTGATGAACATATCCCTCATCGCCGAAAAGGAGGACAAACCGGAGCAGGCGTTCGACGCGCTCGACAGGCTTATAAACAACTACCCCAAGAGCATGTTCGCCTCGGACGCGTACCTGCAGATGGCCAAAGTCTACCGCTCGCTCGTGGAGGGCGCGCCCTACGACCAGGGCCCTACGCGCAGCGCGATAAGCTTTTTCAAGGACTACCTCATACTCTTTCCCGACGAGTCGCAGGTCTCCAACGCGGAGCGGGGGCTCGAGGAGATGGAGGATACTTACGCGCGCAGCAGGCTCGTGATCGGCGACTTCTATTATTACTACCGCAACAACGCCGTGGCGGCCTCCATATTTTACAACGAGACGATAACCATAGCCCCCAACAGCCCGGCGGCCGCCGAGGCCGAGGCGCAGCTCGTGAAAATCCGCGACGG
>DBGCYC010000039.1:0-4395 GCA_048390825.1 Candidatus Merdousia sp. | reverse complement strand
GCCGAAGCGTACTTGTGGTACGCGAGGGTGCGCCTTATTTCGTAGCAACGCAGCCCAGTGCCAAAAGCATTCGCCAAATCAAGGGGCGCGTCGCTTAGAAAGGGGGCATCAGCGGCAGTTTCACGCGCCCAAATCAGGCGAGGCCGCGCTCCGAGGATCCGCTTGCAAAGTCTATTATCGCCTTTATGACGCGGCTGGAGGAACTTTCGCGCATGGAGAGTTCCTCTATGGCATGGGGACGGGTGAGGCGGCGCCTGTATATGAGCTTGAAGGCGCTGTAAACGAGCTCTATTTCCTCGGGTGAAAACCCGTTGCGCTGCATGTTGATTTTGTTGATTGCGCAAACTTCCGCGGGGGAGCCGTCGGCCATGAAAAACGGGGGGAGATCCTTGACGAGCTTGGAGCTGGCGCTGAGCATGGCGTATGCGCCGATGCGGCAGAACTGGTGGGCGCCGCTGCCCCACCCGATGACGGCGTGGCTTTCAACTACGACGTGGCCGCCTAAGGCGGAGTGGGAGCTCATCACGATGTCGTCGCCGACGATGCAGTCGTGGGCGATGTGGCTGTATGCGAGAATATTGTTGCGGCTGCCGATTATCGTGAAGGTCTGGTCGGCGGTAGAGCAGTGGGCGGTGGTGTATTCGCGGAAGACATTGTCGTCGCCTATGCGCAGGCCGGGATTGCCGCCCTTGAATTTGAGGTCATGTGTCTTGCCGCCGATGAAGGCGTAGGGGAAAATCTGGTTGGACTTGCCAATCACCGTGTTGCCGTCCACGGTGGCGTGGTGGGCGACGACCGAGCCCGGGCCTATTTTCACGGAGGGGCCGATGTAGGCGTACGCGCCGACTTCGACGTCCTCGCCGAGTTCCGCGCCCTTTTCGATTATCGCTGTCGGGTGGATTTTTGCCATGTCTTTTAAGGGGCGTCGCCCGCGTCGATTATCGCAAACATCAGCTCCGCGGAGGAGGCGATTTTCCCGTCGACCTTGCATGTGCCCTCGGCGCACACAAACTTTTGCGCGCGGGACTTGGTTATTTTGACGTCTATCTGAACCTGGTCGCCGGGCTTTACGGCCTTGCGGAACTTCACCTTGTCGGCGCTCATGAAGTACGCGAGCTTGTCCTCGCCGCTGACGTGGCGGAGCATCATTATGCCGGCGGCCTGCGCCATGGCCTCGAGTTGGAGGACGCCCGGCATAACCGGGTTGCCTGGGAAGTGCCCCATGAAGAACGGCTCGTTTATCGTGACATTTTTTATCGCCGTAAGCTCCGAATCCCCGCGCGTTTCGACCACCCTGTCGATGAGCACGAACGGGTAGCGGTGCGGAAGCAGCTCGAGAATCCTGCGCGTATCGAGAGTGGTCTCGGTAAACAGCTTGACGCCGCCCTTCGCGGGCTTGGAGGCTTTTTTCGGGGAGGACTTTGCGGCCTCCATCTGCCTGTAAATTTTTTCGGTGAGCTTGGCGTTGAGGGCGTGCCCGGGGCGGACGGCGACTATGTGCGCGTTGAGCCTCACGCCCAAAAGGGCGATGTCGCCTATGATGTCGAGAATCTTGTGGCGGACGAATTCGTCCTGATAGCGGAGGGGCTCCTTGGATATGATTTTGTCGCCCTTTATGACTATCGCGGAATCGAGGCTGCCGCCCTGGATTTTGCCCATTTTGAGCAGCTCCTCGATGTCCTCGTAGACGGTAAAAGTCCTCGCGGGGGCGATTGCCGCCTGGTAGGTTTCGGGGTCGATCTCAATCGAGAGGTGCTGCGTGTGTATGCCCCTGTCGTCGGCGGAAGTGCACGTGATTTTCAGCCCGTCGTACGGGAGCGCTATGAGCGAGCGGTTGCCCTCGGACACGGACACGGGCTCGCGCAGACGGAAGATTTCGCGCTCGGCGTCCTGCTCCACGGGCTCCGCCTGCTGTATGAGGTTTACGAAAAATTTTGCCGAACCGTCGAGAATCGGGGGCTCCGCTGCGTCCATTTCAACCACGCAGTTGTCGACGCCCATTCCGGCGAGCGCGCTCAGGACGTGCTCTATTGTGTGGAGCTTGGTGTGGCCGGAAGTCACGCCCGTATTGCGAACCAGGTCGGAGGAAATCTGCGTTATGTGAGGCCTGATTTCGGGCTTGCCGAAGATGTCCTTGCGCTTGAAGACAATCCCCGTATTTACGGGGGCGGGCTTCAGGGTGAGCGTGACCGCCGCCGCGGAATGCAGGGCGGTGCCGCTTATGGAAGCCTCGCGTAATATCGTTCGCTGTTTCATCTGGACGTTTTGCTGTTTGCGTTTTTGCGGCGTTTCGGAATTTTTATAAACGGTAAATTCTTACATTGCGCATTCCAATGTCAAGATGAAAGGTCTGATACCTTGTGGCGACCGCAAGAGAACCGGGGAGGAAGATTATAAATATAAGGGGGAAACGGGATCGCCAAATGCTTTTTATCCCTTGACATACCCAAGCGCAAAATATTATGTAGCGGATATGAACAGGATTTGTTTGCCCCTTTTTTCGGCGGCGGCCGCATTTGCGCCATTCTGCGCCCCCGCGGCGACCGAATACTATTTTATGCCCTCCTCAACGGGCGACATGAACTGGAACCTCCCCGCCAACTGGCAGACGTCCGACGACGGCGGATTGACGTTCTCTCCCGCTGAAAACCTGCCCGGCGCGTCGGACGCTGTGGTATTCGACCAGTCCAAATGCGAGGACATATGGCCCGACGGCACTGGAATGGGGTTGTACATCACGGGCGAAACGCGGGCGGGATCAATAATGATAACCGGAAACGTCGCCGGAATGTCGTTTGCCTCATACAATCTCACGGCGGAAACTGCGTCCGCTTCGTCGCTCGTGGTCGAAGGGGACTATTCGGTGATTCTCAACGGCGCCGGCGGGTGGAGCGGCAAGTATCTGTCGAGCGGAACCTACAACCCCCTCTCGGTTGAGGTAAAGGGCGACATGATATTCGACAGGCTCAACAATACGGGAACGCTGACGTACACTCTGGGCGGGGGCGGATCGGATAACGCCCTCAAAAGCCTGAAAATTGCCGGAGACTTCAAAAACAACACGGGCCAGATAGGGTTCGGCACTTTCGTGTGCGAGCGCGACGCCGCAAAAATCGCGGAAGACAAGCATTATTACTACAAAAACGCCGACGTGCAGATAGGAGGCTCCATAACCGGAACCAGCACGATATTTTTGAGCTCGGCCGGAATCGGAAATACGATTATCAGCGTAAACGGGCTGAACACATCAAACGGCGAAATACGCGCCACAAACGACAACAAGGGAACGGTCGGCGCGACGTCAACGCTCGTATTTTCCAACGCGGGAAGCGCCGTATTCAAGGGCGGGATAACCGACCTCTATTCGTACAAAGAAGGAATGATCGGCATAGAAAAGGCCAACGTCGTAGTGGACATCGTAATGATGGGCGCGCAGAATTCCCAGCAAAAGCTCATACTTTCCACGGACAAAAAAGCCTTCCGCGGCGGAGCCACAATAATTTCCGGCGACCTGAGAATGTACACCGCATACAAAAACAACACGGCCGAAGGGCAGTGGGGCAAGTGGGGTGACATAAGGCTGGAAGGGAACTCCGACGGAATCGGCGCGAAATTCGGCGCCATAGGCTCCAACGGCTCGGAAACCGACGCCAACGCGGTGGCGTACGCGGACAACCTCGTCTGGACGTCGGGAACGATAGTTTCCGGCATAATCAGCGAGGCGCAAGCCTCCCTCATAGAACTTTCCGGAACAATGCAAAAAGGCGAAGGAGCGGACGGCGAATTCTGGTTTGAATTTACCGGGAACACCGAATACCTCCTGGAAGACGGCGCAAGCATAAAACTGATTTCATGGACGGACGGAAACGCGCCGACAGACTTTCTCGAAAGCGAATTCAAGGCGGCGGATATGAATGGGAAAACTGCCAAATTCGCAATAGAATCCGACGGTCTCTACGTGTCATACGTCGTCCCCGAACCCGCAACAATAGCCGCCATACTCGGCGCGCTCGCACTTGGGTTTGCACTCCGCAGAAGGAGATAGAAGAAATAGCAAAGAAAGAGGGCGGCAGTGCCGGTGCGAGGCGCACTGCCATAGAAGGGGGCGGCAGTGCCGCTTCCATAGAAGGGGCAAGCCCCTTACGAAGATTGGCTATGCCAATACTTCTATCCCCTTCACAAATCCCAACAAAAAACGAACCTCTTGGGAGGTTCGTTAATGTTTCCAGAGTTCGGGCGGCACGGGCCGGTACGAGGGCGCATTGCCATAGAAGGGGGCAAGCCCCCTTACGCCCATTGCTCACGCAATAGGGCTATCCCGTATAAATCTAACGCTTCCGAAATTCATTTTGAAAACCTTAGCTTCCGGGATTTGGCGCAATGAAAACGAAAGCT
>DBGCYC010000038.1:0-9737 GCA_048390825.1 Candidatus Merdousia sp. | reverse complement strand
GTATCCCCCTCAATGGCTGGCGCACCTTGCGCCCGAGAACAGCGCGGATTGCGCGCAGCGCAACCAAGCCAGCGAGTCCATTTTGGATGCGGGGCAAGGGCGGCAGATCCGCTTCCTTTGAAGGGCTGCTCCCTTACGGGCACGAGGCGTGCCTGCCATTGAAGGGGGCAAGCCCCCTTACGCCCATTGCTCACGCAATAGGGCTATCCCCGTATAGATTTACGATTAGGCTATCCCTTTATAAATATACAAAAGGCGCGGCCGAAGCGCACTTGTGGTACGCGAGGGTGCGGCTTGTTCCGTAGCAACGCTACTCCACATTTTGGGCGTGTCGCTTAGAAAGGGGGCTTAACTGTCGCCCCCTTTGGCATTTCCGCAAGCGGAAATAGCCAATCCCCTCCCAATCTCCCTTTGTTTCCGGGGTTAGGCTAAGCTCAGGCGAGTATTTAAGTGAGGCCGCCGGTGGGAGCGTACTGACGTACGTGACCAGTGGCGGCCTCACTTAAAACGGAGCATCAGCGGCAGTTTCACGCGCCCGGGAAGGGTTAGATTATCCATTCGTAGTGATAATTTGAAAGCATTCGCGCGCCGGATTTGGTCACGGCCACCGTATCCTCTATCCTGCACCCGCCGATCCCCCTGTAATAGAGCCCCGGCTCCACAGTGACCACATTTCCCGCCTTCAGTACGCAGCTCTTCGCCCCGAGCGACGGGGATTCGTGTATGTCCAGCCCGACCCCGTGACCCGTCGAGTGGAAAAATCCGCTCCATCCTTCTTTTGAGGCTTTCGTCTCGTATCCGTTTTCGATGAAGAAGTTTTTCACGTGTTCGTGTATGTCCGCCCCGTCGGCGCCGTCGGAGATTTTCGAGAGCGCGATCGCCTGCGCGTCCAGCACGGTCTCCACGAGCCGAGCCTGCTCTTCCGAGGGTTCTCCCCTGAGGAAAGTCCGCGTCATGTCGCCGTAGTATCCGGAGCTTTTCAGCCTCGGAAAAATGTCCATTACTATCAGCGAGTTTGCGCGGATTGCGCCGCTTCCCTCGTTGTGCGGGTCGCACGCGCCGTCTCCGGCGGCGACTATCGTGTGCATGGAGTCCGCCCCGAGCGACAGGGCGGCCTTTTCGATTTCCGCGCGCAGAAATTCGCAAGTGAGGGGGCGCGACTCGAATACGAGCCTGCCTCTGGATATTTTCGAAAGCCTCAGTATTTCCTCCGCGATGGCGAATCCGGCGGCCGCGGCGGCGTTTGCGCGGGATATTTCGCGCAGTTCCCGCTCGGTCTTGATTTCGCGCCCGGGAAAGAAGCGACCCTCGCGGATTTCGACGTCGAACCCCTCGCGCAGCAGGCCGGCGTAGAATTTGGCGGGGAAATTTTCGGCTACGGCCAGCGCGGAAACCTTTTTCGATTTCAGGATTTTGCAGAGGGCCGAAAAATCGGAATACGGGATTTTTGCGCGCGAACACTCTTCGGATATGTCGAATATTTTGTCGAGGTTCGAGCCGCGCGCCGCCCTTCCGGCTTCGAGGGGGCTGAGGAGCGCGCACTTTTTGCCGCCGAGCGTGAACGCGAAAAACGGGTCGGGGATTTGGATCCCCGCAAAGTAGAGGAGATTGGCGTCGGTCTCGGAAGTCCCGCGCATGAGCAGTTCTCTCTTTTTCCGATTCATTGAAATTATTGTTGCGCGGGGATTTTGTTTATACAAATTAAAAATATGAAAATTTGCAATTTTCGGATTCTTGCTGCCGCGGCGGCGGCGGCGCTGCTCTCGTGGGGCTGCGCCGAGGCGGAAAGGCGCGCTGCGGGGTTCGAGAAAGAGTTTGATTTGTCCGTGGGCGGGAAGCGGTTCAGCGCGCAGATCGCCATTGCGGATTCGGAGAAGGCGCGGGGGCTGATGTTCCGCGACTTTCTAAAAGAAGACGGCGGAATGGTGTTCGTGTACGATTCCCCGCAGCGCGCGTCGTTTTGGATGAAGAACACGAAGATTCCCCTCGACATCGCTTTTTTTGACGGGGAGGGAACGCTCACGGAGATAAAGAAGCTGTACCCCAACAATCTCGACCCCGTGGCGTCCTCGCGCGACGACATAGTGTACTGCATAGAGATGAACTCTGGCTGGTTTTCCAAAAACGGCGTTTATCCGCCAGCCAGGCTCGACATGCGCAAACTCGGCGCGGCGATAGGCGCGAGAAAATGAAGCGCCTTTCAAAGGGGAAAAAATTTGCGGTTTTGGGCGCCGCCGCCGCGGCCGCGATGTGCGTCTATGCCGCGAGCTGCAGCCGCATGTATTCCAAAATGACGCCGTGGCAGCTTGAACAGAAAATCGACCCCGACGCCGGTACGGGCTCCACCAAGCTCAAGGCGCACATAGACTCCGCCGCATACGCGGGGCTCGCCTTTTGCGCCGTCGCCCTCGCGGCCTTCGCCGCGGCAAAAAGACGTTCGGGAAAATGAAGGACACAATCGCGGCCATATCGACGCCCGCGGGCGAATCCGCGATAGCCTCGGTCAGGCTTAGCGGGCCTGGGTGCACGGGGCTCGCCCGGGCGGTTTTCGGCGCGGGCGAAATACCGGCGCGCAGAATGAATTACGGCATCTACCGCGACCTCTGCGCATCGGCGGTCGACGACGCGGCTTTCTGCCTCTACATTGCGCCCGCCTCGTATACCGGCGAGGACATGCTCGAAATATTTCCGCACGGAAACCCTTTCATACTCCGGAAAATTCTTGAAGACCTCGCCCGCAGGGGGGCGAGGCTTGCCGAGCCGGGGGAATTTACGCGCCGGGCGTTTTTGAACGGGAAAATGGATCTCTCGCAGGCGGAGGCCGTGGCCCGCGTAATAGGCGCGCGCTCCGACGCCGCGCTGTCGGCCGCGCGCAGGCAGCTTGGCGGCGAAATAGGCAGGCGGATAGGGGAGCTCTCCTCGCGCGTGCTGGACATGAAGGCCCTTGTAGAGGCCTACATCGACTTCCCCGACGAGGATTTGCCCGCGGAGGATTCCGGCAGGCTGGCCGCCGAAGCCGGGGCCGTCTGCGCGGAGATGGCGAGGTTGGCCGACACTTCCAGGTGCGACGCGCTGCTGCACGACGGAATGAGGGTAGCCATAGCGGGGGCGCCGAACGCCGGGAAATCGTCGCTCATGAACGCGCTGCTCGGCAGGAGCCGCTCCATAGTCAGCCCCGCGGCCGGCACTACGCGCGACTTTATCGACGACCGCATAATGATCGGCGAATTTTCGGCTATTCTCACGGACACGGCCGGTCTGCGGCCGGGGGGCGGCGAAATAGAAAACGAGGGAATGCGCCGGGCCTGCGAAAAGGTCGCCGAGTGCGACATTTGCCTGCTCGTCCTGGACTCCGCCGCCGGCGTTCCCGAGCTGCCGGGGGAGATTCTCGCCGACAGGAAAAAATGCATAGCCGTCCTGAACAAGTGCGATCTGCCGGATTCCGACGCCGAAAGGTTTTCCGGGATACTGGAAGGCGTCGAGAGCGTGAAGGTTTCCTGCGCAAACCTTGAAGGGATAGACGCCCTGAAGGGCGCCATGCGGAATTTTGCGCGGTCGCGCCTGTCGGGGCTTGGGGCGTGCGACGTGACCGTCGGCGCCCGCCATGCGGAGGCTCTCCGGAGGGCGATCGCCTCCCTCGAGAGCGCGAGGGGCAAAATCGCCTCCTCCGCCCCAGCCGAGCTCGCCGCGTCCGACCTTTCCGAAGCCCTTTCGGCGCTCGGAGAAATCGTCGGCAGAACCGACTGCGAGGACGTCCTCGACAGGATATTTTCAAAATTTTGCATAGGCAAATAGATGTACTATTATTTGAAGGGGAAAAACAGGATAGGCCCGGTGGGAGCCGGGAGGATTATCGAGCTTTCCGACGCCGGCGCGATCGACAACTCAACCCTCGTTTGGAACAAGGCGGAAAGGTGGCCAAAGTGGAGGCGCCTCGGCGACTGCCGCGCGGAGATTTCCGAAAGCCGCAAGGTTTGCCGCCATTCGGGGCATTTGCGCGGGCTGGCCAGAAGCACCATGTTTTTCAGGGCGTTTCTCATCTCGGCGATAGCGGTGATGGGCGTCCAGATTTTCTACACCGCGCGCAATTACGGCCTGCTGCTGGAGTATCTCGGCGGTTCGGGAGCCCCGCAGGACGACGAGTTCAAAATCTCCATAGCCGTCGCCGTCAGAACGCTGTCTTTTGTGAATTTAATGTTGGCTGCCGTGCTCGCCTTCTGCCTCTTCAGGTGTTTCAAGTGGGCCAAGCACGCGGTAATGGTATGCTACGCGGCGTCGAAAAGATTCCAGCTTTCGTTCTCGTCGGAAAATTCGTACAGGTGGTTCTTTTTGCAGCCGTTTAAGATGCTGGGCGCGCTTTTCGCCTCCGCCGCCTCCATGTGCGGAAGGCGGCCGGCTTTCGGCGACAGGTTCTTCCTCTTCTCGGTTCGCGTCCTGACGTTCGCGTACGCCGCGATGCTGTTTGTAAACACATTCATTTTAAAGATATCGCATGCGGATCTGTCAACGGCGAAGCTGTCGTACTGTTACCTCGTCTTCACTTCGTCCGTGGGCATATGCGCAGCGGTTCTCTGGATAGTCTGCGTCACCAGGATATTTGCCATGATAGAAAACTCGCGCGGGAGGGGGCGCGGCGGAAAGCTTCCGGGCGCCGCCGGTTCCGCCGCGCGTCCCTAACGCCCGGCGCCGCCGGAGAAGTCGAAATCCGCGACGATCGGGAGGTGGTCGCTGGCCTCGCGCGCGGAGGGGCAGTTTATTATTTTCGGCTCCCCGGCGAATTTCTCCATGGGGGAGTTGACGACGAAGTAGTCGTAGACGAATGCTGCGCCCTTCCGCTTCCAGTAGTACGTGTACGCGCCCGCCGAGGCAAAGTCGCCGCCGCCGAGCATGCGCGCCCCGAGCTTTTTGAAGTTGCGCATGAGCGCCGGAGACGGCTCGTTGTTGAAGTCCCCCGCAACGAGCGCCGGGCCGCCGTTTGTTATGGAAAATATCCGCGCGTCTATGGCCCTGACTTCGGCGAACCTGAACGGGTAGAACTGCTCGTCGGCCTTTCTCGCGCCGCTCTTGCTTTTCAGGTGCGCTGAAAACGCATGCCACGTTTTCCCGGCGGTTTTGAACTTCGCGCCTATCGTTCCGCGCGGCGAAAATGCCTTTTCGCCCCTGAATTCAAACGATATGTCGGAACAGTCGTAGAGTCTTTCGGGTTTCAGGCGCGACATTATCGCCACGCGCGCGTGGGCGTCAAAGGAGGTCACGGCGCAGTAGGGATAGGCGAGCCCCTCGCGCGCGAGCGCGTCGCGCAGCTCGGCGAGGTACGCCTCGTCCCCGATTTCCTGCAACAGAACCACGTCCGCATCCACGGCAACGAGCGTCTTGCGCAGGGCTGACTTTTCGGCCTCGGGCTTCGGATGCTCGCGCCACTTTCCGTTTATCGGGCGGTTTGCGACGCAGTAGTTGTGGACGTTCCAGGAGCACACGCGAACCTTTCCGCCCGTGCCGCCCGCCGGCGCTCCGCCCGCCGTAATCGGCTCGAGCTCGAGCGGGCGCGTCCCGAAGTCCGCCGTGCCCGCGAAATGCGAGACGGCCGCCCACGCAAGCCATATTATCAGCAGGGCCGCAAGCTTGCGGGGCGTCAGCCTTCCGCGCGGCAGCTTTGCGGGAATCTTCACGCTACGCTACGGCTGGTAGGGCGATTGGCCTCGGCTGCCGGACGAAATTTTTTCGACGTACTTGGCCAGCAGGTCGAATTCGAGGTTTACGAATTTTCCCTCCGCGCATTCGGACAGGTTTGTCACTTCGAGGGTGTGGGGGATAAGCCAGACGGCGAGGGACCTTTCCCCGGCCTCGGCGATAGTGAGGGAAATTCCGTCTATGGCGATGCTGCCCTTGTAGACGGCGTACTTTGAAAATTCCGCCGGAACCGCGACTTTCATGTAGTAGTTCTTCCCCCTTTGCCCGAAGGTTTCCACGCGGCTGCGGACGTCGATGTGCCCGCTCACGAAGTGCCCCCCGAGGCGCGCCCCGGCTTCGAGCGGCCTTTCGAGGTTTATCAGCGCCCCCTCTTTTACGCCCTCGAACGAGGTCAGCCTTATGGTCTCTTCAAGCAGCTCAAAGGAGAGCTCGCAGCCGTCGCGCCCCACGAGCGTCAGGCAGCAGCCGTTGCACGCGAGCGAATCCCCCTCCGAAAGGCTTTCGGCAATGAACTCCGGCGCCTGGAGCTTCAGAAGCCACGCCGCCTTCTTTTCTTCAAACGAAACCGTCCTCCCCACGCCCTCGACTATTCCCGTAAACATAATAAAATCCTTTTTTTCTGATATTTATAAATAAAAATAATTTTAGTCAAAAGTAGGTTCGCGGCGCATTTTTGTCAAGGCAAAACGCGGCGCGGTTGCGCCTTTGCGCGAGTCGCGGAAGTTTGCGCGGGGAGCAAATCGGAGACACCCCGCGCACTCTGGCATGGAGGTTTTTTACGATACGCCCCGCGCGGGCGGCCTCGAAAGAGCAAATGCCGCAATACGACAGGGCGTTCGCAAAATTCCCGCTGACTATTTCCGATTTTCGCGCGCGGTACTGCCGCGCCGTTTGCGGCGCCCAGTCCGGGCTTCTGCCCGCGGCCCGGAACAGTTCTCCCTTCCCCCTCCGATTCCGCCGGATTTCCCGCGGAACCTTCCGTTGCGGGCTAATTCAAAGACGAATCGGATTTAGGCTTTTCGAGCGCGGCGTATTCGGGCCGCTCGCGCATCAGCAGCTCCCTCCATATGTCTTCTGCGGGGATCTCGAAAATCGCGCCGATGTCGGCGTTTGAAACTATCCATTCGCCCTCGGAAATTTCGCTTTGCAGCTGTTTAGGCGCCCAGCCCGAATAGCCGGAAAACGCCGCGACTTTCGCGTCGGGATTGCTGGAAATTTCCTCTATCGCGTTTTGCGGAGTCGTTCCGAACGAGAAACTGCCCCCGCATTCGCACTCCCCTCCCCCCTTCGAGCAGACCGCCAGGCTGACGGTGTCCTTGCCCACGGGACCGCCGTCGAAAATTTCGACGTCCTCGAGCGGGGTGGATTCAAACTCCGGGGATATTTCGCCGAGCTTTTTGCCCCCGGGCTTGTTGATGGCTATCCCGAAGGCGCCGTCCTCGTTGTCCTCCAGCAGCAGTATCACCGACTCCTCGAAGAAATCCCCCGAGTGCGACGGGGACGATATCAGGAAGCTCCAGGAGATGTCGTCGTAATAGTTGCGCATTTCAAAGCTTTTCTATTTCCACGCGCGAATCCGCGAAAAATTTGAGGCAGAGGGGGTCGTTGCCGTAGTCGTGGAGATACTTTATTTTCGAAATTCCCGCCGCGACCAGAAGCTTGGCGCAGTTCACGCAGGGGAAGTGGGTTATGTAGGCGGTGCAGCCGCTCAGGGGAACCCCACGCCGCGCGGCGTCGGATATCGCGTTCTGCTCGGCGTGCACCGTTGCCTGCTCGTGGCCGTCGCGCACGCAGGACGAGTGCGGCGCCCCGGGCAGAAACCCGTTGTAGCCCGCGGCGACAATCCTGTTCTTGTGCTCGCCGCCGCTTACTATCACGCAGCCGACGTGCAGGCGCTCGCACGCCGAGCGCGAGGCCATGAGTATTGCGGCGCATATAAAGTACTCGTCCCATGTGGGGCGGCGGCCCCATGAGCGGACGGCGTCCTCAACGCCCCTTATGAGTTCGGAATTTTCCATTGGGCCGGTCATACGAATACGCAGGAAAAGAGCACCGCAAAAAAGTGCATGAAACTGCCCATCAGCACGAAGACGTGCCATACGGCGTGTGAAAACCTCCTGCCCTTGCGCAGGTAGAAAAAGACCCCTCCCGTGTAGAACAGCCCGCCGAGCACGAGGAACGCTATGGCCGCGGGCGGCAGGACGGCGAAGAGCTTCCCTGATACGATCACAATCAGCCAGCCCATCGCCAGATACAGGCCCACCGACCACCACTTTGTCCCGGGGCCCCCCGCGTAGATTTTCAGAAACGTCCCGAGTATAGCGAGAGTCCATATTATCCCGAATATCGTCCACGCCACGGGCGAGCGCATGGCCACGAGCAAAAACGGGGTGTAGCTGCCGGCGATGAGGTAGTAGATCGCTATGTGGTCGAATTTTTTAAGGATTTTTTTCGCGCCCTCGCTCCGCGCGGCGTGGTAGACGGTGGAAGCCGTGTACGTCAGCACGAGAGACGCCCCGAAAACCGAGGTGGAGACAATCCCCCATGCGTTGCCGTAAATCGACGACAGGGTGACGAGAACCGCGAGCATTGCGACGCTCGCCACAATCCCCACGCCGTGGGTGGCCGCGTTCCAGATCTCCTCCGTGATGGAATACGCTGCGTTTTGCGATGTCATGAAGGCATATTACGTCCCGCTTTTGGCGTTAGGCAACAAATTTCTGCGGGGGCGCTCAAAGCTCCGCGGTTTCGGCCGCGACGGCAAGTCCCGCACAGCCGGCCGTCTCGGGAAAGGCGATCAGCAGCCTGTCCCTCAGCCGCGCGTATCCTCCGGAGCTTTCTGAGGCGCGCATCGAGAGGGCGTCGAATATCAGGCCAACCTCGCGGGCGGCCGCATGCTCGGAAAACTCGCCGCCCTCTCCCGGATTTTCGCCCCCTGGCCCGCCCTCGCGGACTTCGTTGGCGAACACGACACACCCGCTCCGACCGTTTAGCAGAAATTCCTCGCTGACCCCGAGGACGCGCGCGAGCTTGGCTATTGTTTTGCAGCCGCGCGGCAGCCGCCCGCGCTTCCACGTGCTTACCGCGCTTATGGAGCAGTTTGTAGCGTCGGCTATGTCTTTGAGCTTCACGTTGCGCACGCCCATAAGCAGCCTCATGCGCGCCGCGAAATCTGTATTATTATAATATTTAATATGTTTCATTAATAAAGTAGAATTTTTCTATTTTATGTTGACAAATAATAATTATTATGTTCATATAATTATATTAAAACTAATTCAATTTACAATATATCAAACAAAGTATTGAATGAAAGGAAAAAATATTGTAGAAGCTATGGACTACCCACAAATGAAAAATGTTTGCCGCCCTTCGCGGCCGAAAGGGGGAGAAAATGAAAAACAACTGTGACATTTCGGAAGCGTCGGAACATTTTTCGTCTCTTTTCCCCAAGGGTCAGGAATGGTTCAGCCCTAAAGAGGCGGGCTACATAATAGGGCGTTCCGACCAGTTCGTACGCAACAGCTTTTACAGCGGCAAAATATTCGGGCACCTATCCAACGGCCTCGCCAAGCGCGGCGAGGAAAAAAAGACCTATATGCGCGTCCACCGCGACGCCATAGTCCTATTTCTCCTTGAATCGGCCAATTATACGCCGGAGTCATTCATGCAGAAACTCGAATCCGTCATATTAAACCGCTCGGACTACCAGCTTTTCCGCCTCGAAAAACTCATAAAAGATAGGCTATGCGGCCGCCGCTAACCGCCCCGGGCGCGTGAAACTGCCGCTGATGCTCCGTTTTAACTGAGGCCGCCACTGGTCACGTACGTCAGTACGCTCCCACCGGCGGCCTCACTTAAATACTCGCCTGAGCGGCAGTTTGACACGCCCAAAATGTGGGGTAGCGTTGCTACGGAATTAGCCGCACCCTCGCGTACCACAAGTACGCTTCGGCCGCGCCTTTTGTATATTTATAAAGGGATAGCCTAATCGTAAATCTATACGGGGATAGCCCTATTGCGTGAGCAATGGGCGTAAGGGGGCT
>DBGCYC010000037.1:0-5874 GCA_048390825.1 Candidatus Merdousia sp. | reverse complement strand
GATAGGCGTATTGCGTAAGCAATCGCCGTAAGGGGTTTACCCCCCCCTATGGCTGGCACACCTTGCGCCCCCTTCTATGGAAGTGCGCACCGCACCCTGCGCGCCTTTATGCGAATTCCACTGAGACGTCTTTTTCCACGCCGTCTATGGTAATGCGCAGCTTTTCGGGGGACTTTGCGCCGGGCGCCTTTTGGATTTTTTCTTCGGGCTTTTTGAGCTCGAAAGCCGCGCGCGGCTTCTTATAGAGATCCTCCAACTGCTGGGGGAACATTGCGTAGATTACGCAGTGCTCGTCGTCGTCCTTTATGCCTTTCTCGCGGAGGGCCTTGCGCAGATCCTCCATGCCGGGCTTTTTGAGGTCGGCGGGGCGGCAGTCGATCGGGTCCTTTTTGGACTTTTCCTGCGCGAGCTTGCGGACTTCGGGATCGACCGGGGCGGGAGTGCGCCCGTAATAGCCGAGGGCGATGTCCATAGCCTGCGGGGTAAACATCTTCCAGCGCCCGAACTTGACGTTCATCATGGCCTGGGTGCCGACTATTTGCGAGGTCGGGGTGACGAGCGGAATCCAGCCGAGCTTTTCGCGCACGTAGGGAACTTCCGCGAACACCTCGTCAAATTTGTCCTCCATGTGCTGCTCTTTGAGCTGCACGCGGAAATTGGAGAGCATGCCTCCGGGAACCTGATAGACGAGCGCGTCGGTGTCGATGACCTCGTTTTTGAGCGCGGTGTAGAAGCCGAGCTTGTCGTAGACCCCCTGGAAGTATTTGCGCAGCTCGGAGAGCTTTTCGAGGTCGTAATCGGGGCGGCGCGGGTTGTTTTCGAGCATCGCCATCATGCGGGCGGTGTCGGGCTGGCCGGTTCCGTTGGCGAATGGAGATATGGAGGTGTCGAGGCAGTCGACGCCCGCGTCTATCGCCATGCAGTAGGTTGGCGCGCCCATTCCGGCGGTCTCGTGCGTGTGCAGAATCACGGGGATTTTTATGCTGGATTTCAGCCCCCTGACAATTTCCGCCGCAACATACGGGGGGATAAGGCCGGCCATATCCTTGACCACGACGGCGGAGCAGCCCATTTCCTCGAGCTCGCAGCCCATGCGCACAAAGCTTTCGACGGTGTGCACGGGGCTGCGGGTGTAGCAGATAGTTCCGTGCGCCTCCTTGCCGAGGCTCTTGACCGCGTTGATGGAGCACTCCATGTTGCGGGTGTCGTTGAGCGCGTCGAAGATCCTGAAAATGTCCATGCCGTGCCTGGCGGAGGCGCGGACAAAGGCCTCAACAACGTCGTCCGGGAAGTGGGAATACGCCACGATATTCTGCCCCCTGAACAGCATCATGTGCTTTGTCTTGGGGCACGCCTTTTTGAGGGCGTCGAGCCTGTCGAAGGGAAATTCGCCGAGGAAGCGCAGCCCCGCGTCGATGGAGGCCCCGCCCCACGTCTCGAGGGCGTTGAAGCCGATGCTGTCGAGAATCGGGCACGCGGGGAGCATCATTGAAGTCGGCATGCGGGTCGCCGCGAGCGACTGGTGGCCGTCGCGCAGGACGGTGTTGTTGAAGAGTACGGGTTTGTTTGTTGCCATATTTCAGTATTCCTTCATTTGATCCGACTGCGGAGAAGGCGTTCCGAAATAATTTTTTAAAGTTCTGCGGGGCTTCGACACAAAGCTTGCAAAAGTTTAAAAAACTACCATCGGTTGTATCGGATTAAATTTGCAAGTTGTAAAATAGGGGTAAAATCGCCCGCGATTTCAAGAAAAAACTGCCGATGAAAGCCTACCTGCGCACATACGGGTGCCAAATGAACGAGCGCGACTCCGAGCATATCGCCGCGGATTTCGTCGGGCGAGGCTGGGAGCTCGCGGACTCGCCGGACGACGCCGACGCGATAATCGTAAACGCCTGCTCCGTGCGAGAGCAGGCCGAGCTGAAAGTCGTCGGGCTTTTGGGCAGGCTGATCTCGGCGCGCCTGGCGCGCCCGCGCGGGGGCCTGCCGGTCATAGGGCTTACCGGGTGCATGGCGCAGAATTTGGGCGCGAAAATAGTGTCCAGATTTCCGGAAATAGACTTTGTGGCGGGCTCGCGCAAGACGGCATCCGTGCCCGACATGGCGGAAGAAATCGTCCGCAGGAGGCTCGCCGGCAGGGGGCACCCCGCGCTTCCAAAAGGAATGAGGCGCACTGCGAAATTCTCCGACGCGCTCGTGGACATTTCCGACGACCCGTCAGGGCATTTGAAAATCGACAAACATTTGTCGGCCCCGCCGAGCGCGCTCGTATCCGTAATGCAGGGCTGCCAGATGAACTGCTCGTACTGCATTGTCCCGAAGGTGCGCGGCGCGCAGCGCTCGCGGCCGATGGCGGACATACTGCGGGAGATCGAAAACCTCGCGGAGCGCGGCACGCGCGAGGTCACCCTCCTGGGGCAGGTGGTGAACGCCTATGGGCGGGAGTTCCCGCGGGAGGGCGGCGTCCCGAACTTCGTGCGGCTTCTGCGCGCGATAAACGATATTGACGGAATCGGGCGCATAAGGTTCACGTCGCCGCACCCGTCGCATTTTTCCGACGAGCTGATAGACTCCTACGGCTCCATCGAAAAACTTTGCGAATACGTGCACCTGCCCCTGCAGTCGGGCAGCGACGCCATTCTGAAAAAGATGAACCGCCCCTACCGCGCGGACAGGTTTCTGGACATAGTCTCGCGGCTCCGGAAGCGCGTCCCGAACATATCCGTATCAACCGACATAATAGTGGGGTTCCCGACCGAAACGGAGGCGGACTTCGAGCTCACTCGCTCGGCGTTCCGCGAGGCGGGCTTCGACATGGCTTTCATTTTCAGGTACAGCCCGCGGGCGGGCACGCCGAGCGCGGATATGCCCGACGACGTCCCGGAGGAGGAGAAGCGGCGGCGCAACGCCGAGCTGCTCGGCGAACTCGAAAAGACTTCGCGCGCGTACAACGACGCCCTCGTCGGGAGCGTGCAGGAAGTGCTCGTCGAGGGGCCGGCCCGGAGGGGCGAGGGCGTCATGATGGGCCGGACGCGCTCCCACAGGAAGGCGCTGTTCAGGGCGCCCGAGAACCTCGCGGGAAGCTTCGCGCGCGCAAGGATACTATCCGCCACCACCACCGCCCTCGAGGCCGAAATAGTCTGAATCCTCCATGATTTTCCGCATTTTGGGCGAATTTATCGGTTGAATATTTACGGCTGATCTCCTATTATTCGGCGTGTTATACGATATTTTAACTGAAACCAATGGGGGAATAGAATGAAACCGATTTTGAATGTGATATGCGCTCTTGCGCCAATGGCCGCGGCGGCGCTGTATGCGGGCGAACCGGAAATAAAACCCGACGACTTCCGAAATTTATACGGAATAGCGTGGCGGGGAACGGCGGATGAAAATCTCGATTTCGCGCGCCAGATGGGATACACCCATGTATTCTACCAATGGGGCATGGAACGCAACCCCAAGGCAAAGGGGTTCAAGTTTTTCATAGAATCGCCCGAATACGCCGTCTATCCCAGAGTAATCCAAACGACAAAAAAATACTCCCCGGAGGAAATCAGGTGGTGGGAAACCAACTGTTCGCTATTGAGCCTCGACAAGCCATTCCCGTGGAATATCGCCCCCGGGTGGAGGCACGGCAAGGGCTTTACCGCCACCCTCGACCTCCAGCAGAAGAGGGTCATAAGGGAAATATCGGAAAAGATAATAAAGAGGGTGAAGCAAATCGAGGCGCAGACTCCCGGCTTCAAATTCGCGGGATTCGCGTGGGACGTCCCCCAGCCCGCGGGCGACTTCTGGGAGGGAACGAAGGACGACTGGTTTGCGAACGGCCGGCAGGTGACGCTCGCGCATTGGACGGGCGGCGATTCCGGCGTAAAACACCCCGACACGGTCCACGACTACCCGACGTACTCGCGCGGGCACATGGAATTTTACAGACACCTGTTCGAGCGCGCGAGAGCCGAGCTCAACAAGGACGCCAAATTCATAGTGGAGCCGAGCGGCCCGTACGAGCAGTGGGTGAAGTTTTTTGAATCTCCGCCGTACAGCGATATGAAGCCCGAAGAGCGTAAAAAGTACGAGGCCGACCTCGTGGCGGTTGAGTCCGCCTCCACGAATTTCGTGACGGACAGGCGGCTGTTCGCCAAGGGCACGGTGAAGCCGTCGCAAATGTGCTCCACAACCCCCAACGCCTTTGAGGAGCCGGTCTCGCGCGAGATAGCCGGCCTCGCGGCCGCAAACGGCGCGTGGACGGCGTTCTTCGGAATGCCCGAGGGCAACGGGCACACTCCGGGATTCAAAAGCATTTCGCAGATGCCCGCGCGCCTGAAGCTCGCAAAAGCCATACCGGTATGGGAAAACATGCGCAACGTGCCCCTCGAAAAGCGCAAGTGGGACGGAACCGCCTACGAGAGCCCGACGGCGCGGATTTCGCCCGGCGCCTACTCCGGGCTCCAGCCCGGTACGGACAAGCTGTTTTTCACATTCCTTTCGATGGACGGGAAAGCCAAAATCCCCGAAGGTTACGAGGCCGGCCCGATATACCTCGCCGACGGCCTGTTCAGGGAGATCCGGCCCCTCTTCGGCAATCCGAAAAGCTCCTACCAGCGCACCCTTCAAGACGGCCGGACAATGAAAGTCGAAAACTCCGAAATAAGGCCGACGGCCTCCTACATAATAAACAACGGCTACATAATGCACCTAAAAAAGAAGGCGCAATAGGGCCCAGAATGCGGCACTGATAGGGAAAGATGTACAAGAAGGGGTTCGTACGAGCCCCCTTTGCGCAAATATCCTACGGGCGCAAGGCGCGCCAACCAGCGGCAGTGCCGGTGCGAGGCGCACTGCCATAGAAGGGGGCGGCAGTGCCGCTTCCATAGAAGGGGTAAACCCCTTACGGCGATTGCTTACGCAATTCGCCTATCCCCTTCACAACCCCCAAGAAATAACGAACCTCTTATGGGAGGTTCGTTAATGTTTCCGAAATTCGGGCGGCACGGGCCGGTGCGAGGCGCACTGCCATAGAAGGGGGCAAGCCCCCTTACGCCCATTGCTCACGCAATAGGGCTATCCCTCGTATAAATCTAACGCTTCCGAAATTCATTTTGAAAACCTTAGCTTACCCGATTTGGCGCAATGAAAACGAAAGCTTATTTTATCCGAAGCACAGCAAGGCTATAAAACAAGGCTTTCGGGAAGGATAAAATGCGTTAGCATTTTATCCAATATAGAAACAATACTTACACAATTGCTATTTAAGGGGGTAGGCGCATTGCCTTCGCCAATCGCCGTAGGGGGTATCCCCCTCAATGGCTGGCGCACCTTGCGCCCGAGAACAGCGCGGATTGCGCGTAGCGCAACCAAGCCAGCGACTCCATTTTGGATGCGGGGCAAGGGCGGCACGGGCTGATGCAAGGGTGACGGAGCCGCTTCCATAGAAGGGTAAACCCCTTACGGCGATTGCTTACGCAATTCGCCTATCCCCTTTCCCAATCCTAACAAAAAACGAACCTCTTATGGGAGGTTCGTTAACACATACAGAGTTCGTTCTGAAAACCACGGTTTCCGATTTGGCGCAATGATTTTGGATGCGGGGCAAGGGCGGCAGTGCCGCTTCCTTTGAAGGGTTGCGCCCTTACGGGCACGAGGCGTGCCTGCCATTGAAGGGGCAACCCCCTTACGCCCATTGCTCACGCAATAGGGCTATCCACCGTATAAATCTAACGCTCCCGAAGTTCGTTCTGAAAACCTTAGATTCCGGGATTTGGCGCAATGATTTTGGATGCGGGGCAAGGCGCGAGGAAAAGGCGCGGCCGAAGCGTACTTGTGGTACGCGAGGGTGCGACTTATTCCGTAGCAACGCTGCCCCGCGCC
>DBGCYC010000036.1:0-15255 GCA_048390825.1 Candidatus Merdousia sp. | reverse complement strand
TATAGGGAAGCCGTCAAGGGCGCGTGGCGTATTGACATACGTGAGCGGTCTTGACGGCTTCCCTAACGGAGCTGTTCGCCAAAAGCATTCGCCAAATCAAGGATTTAATCGGTTGTATGCGGATATAAGCCCTTTCAGTCCGGCGGACTCTATATTTGCATCGACTCCCACCCCCCATACCAATCTCTTATCCTCGGCGGATTCCAAGCAGACATAGGCTGCGGAGTTGGTGGCCGAACCCTTGCCTATCGCGTGAGAACGGTAGTCTGCCACTTTAAAGTTCTTCATTCCGTTCCGATCGAAGGCGTTTACGAGCGCGTTTATCGGGCCGTTGCCGCATGCGGAGACCGATTTTTCCTCGCCGCAAACCAGGAGCTTCGCGGTTATTTTGACGGATTTGGGCTCGTCTGTGTCACCCTCCTCGTAGGCCATTTTGTAGGATTCGAGCTTTACCGGCGCCTCGCGGCCGACGAACTCTTTTGAGAAAATCGAACGGATTTCCGGCGGCTGGAGCTCCCTGCCGAGCTTGTCAGCCTCTCCGTTTACGAAATCGCCGACCTGCTGCATCATGGGCTTGGGAATGTCGAAGCCGAATTCCTCGCCCAGAATGTAGCACACGCCGCCCTTTCCGCTCTGCGAATTTATGCGGATGATCGCCTCGTACGAGCACCCTATGTCGCGCGGGTCGATGAGCAGGTACGGGACCTCCCATTTGCCGCCGCCGGAGCGCATTATCTCCATGCCTTTCTTGATGGCGTCCTGGTGCGAGCCGCTGAACGCCGTGAATACGAGGTCGCCCGCGTACGGGTGGCGCGGCGGGACTTTCATGCCCGTGCACTCCTCGTATACGCGGCGGATCTCCGGAAGGTCGGACAATTCGAGGCCCGGATCCACGCCTTCCGCGTACATGTTGAGGGCCGCCGTCACTATGTCGAGGTTACCGGTGCGCTCGCCGTTTCCGAAGAGCGTCCCTTCAACCCTGTCGGCGCCCGCCATGATTCCGAATTCCGTGGCAGCCACCCCCGTGCCGCGGTCGTTGTGCGTGTGCAGGCTTATTTCAACGAGGTCGCGCTGCGATATGTTGCGGCTCATCCATTCTATCTGGTCGGCGTAGACGTTGGGAGAGCTGTACTGCACGGTCTCCGGCAGGTTGATTATGATTTTATTGCCGGGAGTGGGCTTCCAGATTTCCTTGACGGCTTCGCAGATTTCGAGGGCGAAATCCAGCTCGGTATCGCTGAAGCTCTCGGGGGAGTACTCCATGCGCACGCGCGTGCCGGCGGCCTCGAGGTCGTCGGCCATGGAGCGCACGAGGCGCGCGCCGGAGCGCGCTATCTCGATGATTTCGGCCCTCGACATCTTGAACGTCACCTTGCGCTGGAGGGCGGAAGTGCTGTTGTAGAGGTGGACAATCGCGCTTTTCGCGCCTTTGAGGGAATCGAACGTCTTGCGGATCAGGCGCTCGCGGCTCTGCGTGAGCACCTGCAATGATACGCCGTCCGGGACGAGATTCCCGTCGACGAGCTTTCTCAGAAACGCGTATTCCGTGTCGCTCGCGGCGGGGAAGCCCACCTCGATTTCCCTGAACCCGACTTTCAGGAGCTCCCCGTACAGGCGGAGCTTTTCGTCGACGCCCATGGGAATTGCGAGCGCCTGGTTGCCGTCGCGCAAATCGACGCTGCACCAAACCGGCGCGCTCTCGATTTTTTTTGACGGCCATTGCCTGTCCGGCAGATCTATGTCGGGTCTTCGTATGTATTTTTTCTTTGGCTGCATTTTTGTCGGTCTGTTAAATTTTTTCGGCACAAAAAAGCGCGATTCTTTTGTGGAGGGAACCGCGCTTTCCGTTTGCCTGATTATCCGTACGGTCTACGACAAATTCCCCTTCCCTATGCCGCGCAAAAGGAAGCCGAGTTCGCCAAGAAGTCGGTGGTCGAGGCAGTTTCTGCCGTCGAATATCCATGCCGGGGTTGCCATAGCCGATTTGATTTTTTTGTAGTCCAAGTTTTTAAATTCTTTCCATTGTGTCAACAAAACAATCGCGTGCGCCTTTTCGGCGGCCTCGTAGGGCGAGGCGCAAAATTCCACGCGCGGGTCGCCCTCCTCAACGTTCAGATCGGCGAAAACCTGTTTTTTTGAAACTTTCGGGTCGAATACGGCAAGCTGCGCGCGCTCGTTGAGAAACAGCCGGCAAATGTCGATTGCGGGGGACTCGCGCGTGTCGTTGGTATCCTCCTTGAAGGCGAACCCGAAGATCGCAAGCCTCTTCCCGCAGATGTTGCGGTACAGGGAGTCTATCACGCTCTCGGCGAAGCGCCGCTTCTGGTAGGCGTTGATCTCCGCAACCCCGCGCCAGTAGCGCGCGACCTCCGGGAGGTTGAAGTGCTCGCAGAGGTAGATCAGGTTCAGCAGATCCTTTTGGAAGCACGAGCCCCCGTAGCCTATGGAGCTGTTCAGAAACTTAGGCCCTATGCGCGTGTCGGAGCCGACCGCGCGCGCGACCTGCTCCACGTCCGCGCCCGTGGCCTCGCACAGGGCGCTTATGGCGTTTATTGAGCTTATGCGCTGCGCGAGAAAGGCGTTGGCCGTCAGCTTGCTCAGCTCGCTCGACCACAGGTTTGTCTTGATTATCCTGTCCTCCGGCACCCAGCGCGCGTAGATGCCGGCGAGCGTGTCGATGGCCCTGCGCCCAGCCTCGGAGCCCTCGTCGCCGCCTATCAGGACGCGGTCGGGGGATTCGAGGTCGCGGACGGCCGTGCCCTCGGCGAGAAACTCGGGGTTTGAGAGCACCTGGAACTCCATGCCCGTTGAGGAGAGGATCTGCCTTATCACGTCGGCCGTGCGCACGGGCAGCGTGGACTTTTCCACGACGATCTTCCCGCTGCGCGATACCTCCGCTATCTTGCGGGCGCAGCTCTCGACAAACCGCAGGTCGGACGCGCTGCCCGCGCCGTACCCGTAGGTTTTTGTCGGGGTGTTTACCGAGATGAAAACTATGTCGGCCGCGTCTATGGCGGCGTCCACGCCGGTGGAGAAGAACAGGTTTGCGCCGCGGCACGCGCGCACGATTTCGTCGAGCCCCGGCTCGAAAACCGGGAGGCTGTCGGAGTTCCACGCGGCGATCCGCTCCGCGTTTATGTCCACGACGTCCACGCGGACGTCCGGGCACTTGCGGGCTATCATCGTCATCGTGGGGCCGCCGACGTAGCCCGCGCCTATGCAGCAGATTCTCACTAAGCCGCTATTCCCTCACGAGGTTCGACTTCTTGGCGAAGGCCTCCCCGGGCACGCCCTGCTTGCGCGCGCGCTCTTTGAGGCGCAGCGACTGCAGGCGGATAAAACCCGTTGCGTCGTCCTGGTTGTAGTCGCTCTTGACGCCCTCCATCGAGGCGATGTTTTCGTCGTAGAGGCTAAACGGGCTCTTTCTGCCGACGCAGGAGATGTTGCCCTTGTAGAGCTTTACCCTAACAACGCCGCTTACCTTCTCCTGGCTCTTGTCTATAAAAGCCTGCAAAGCCTCGCGCTCGGGCGCGTACCAGAAGCCGTTGTAAATGAGCTCGGCGTATTTGGGAATGAGGCTGTCGCGCAGGTGCATGAGCTCCCTGTCCATGGTGATGGTCTCCATGTTGCGGTGCGCAAATTCGAGAATCGTGCCTCCCGGGGTTTCGTACACCCCGCGGCTCTTCATTCCGACAAAGCGGTTTTCGACTATGTCGACCCTTCCAATTCCGTTTTCCCCGCCGATTTTATTGAGCGCGCGCAGAATGTCGGAGGGCTTCATCGCCTTGCCGTCGATTGCAACGCAGTCGCCCTTTTCAAAAGTGAGCTCGAGATAGACGGGCTTGTCGGGGGCGTCCTCGGGGGATACGGTTGTCTTGAACATATCCTTGTTTTCGGGGACGGTCGGGTCGAACCACGGGTCTTCGAGAATGCCGGCCTCGTAGGAGATGTGGAGCATGTTCCTGTCCATCGAATAGGGCTTTTTGGCGGAGGCCTGGACGTTTATGTTGTGAGACCTGCAATACTCTATCATCTCGGTTCTGCCGGGGAAAGCCTTGCGGAACTCGTCGATCCGCCACGGGGAGATCACCTGTATGTCGGGGGCGAGGGCCGCGTAGGAGATCTCGAAGCGGCACTGGTCGTTGCCCTTGCCGGTGGCCCCGTGGGCGACGTGGGTGGCGCCCTCCTTCCGGGCTATCTCGATTTGGGCCTTGGCTATGAGCGGGCGGGCGATGGAGGTTCCGAGATAGTACTGGCCCTCGTAAATCGCGTTGGCACGGATCATCGGGTAGATGAAGTCGGAGACGAATTCGTCCTGCAAGTCGACGGTATAGTGGGCGGAAGCCCCCGTAGCCTTGGCCTTTTCGGCGAGGCCGTCCAGCTCTTCCTGCTGTCCGACGTTCGCCGCAAACGTAACCACTTCGGCATTGAAGCGGTCTTTGATCCACTTGACGATGACGGAGGTGTCGAGACCCCCGGAATATGCTAATACGACTTTCATTTTAATTGGATTCGTTAAAAAAATCGCCCTATTAATAATCGTTTTGCCGGGCATTAAAAGCTTTTATTTGCAATATTTCAAACGCGCACCAGCTCGTACTTCCCGCGGGATTTGAACCTCACAAACCCTCTGTCGCGCAAAATCTGCAGCTGCTGGCGGATTTTTTCCCTCACGAAATTGTTTCGGGGATGCAGCGATTTCAAATATCCGCAAAAACCGTAGGCTTGGCCGATGGAAAATTCCCCGCCGCCCATGCTCTCCAAGCACCCGAGGACGTCCAGCAGCCACCCCCTTGCGCCTACGTCCTCCATAAAAAGGCTTTTGGCGCGGGATACGCTCGCCAAAACGTCCGGTCTGGCGGCGACATTCCCGCCGCTTACGATGCGGATTTTTCCGGCTGACGGGATCTTGGAAATGTCTATGTTGCATCCGACCCATCCCGCCCTGCGGGCGTTTTGCGACAGAGCCTTTCGCCTTTCCACGGCCGAAGGCGTGAAAAAATAGTTCGGCACAAAAAGAAGGTCGCGCACGCGGCTTTCGGAATACGACAAAAAGAAAAAACTGGGATTTTTGTTGGACGTCACGCGGCCAATCATCGCCCCGTAGGCTCCGTCGGAAATTTTCCCGCCCAGACCTCCCCTCCTGCTCTTCAACTCGAAATCGGAATCGCAGTTTCCGCAGAAAAAGTCCGCCACGGGGCGGTTGGCTCCGTAGCGCTCCAAACGAGGATTTCCGCAAAACGGGCAGAAGAGGTTGCGCTCCGCCCAACCCTCGCTCAATACGCGGATTTTCTGCGGGGCGCTTTTGTAACGCGCCGCGGCGCCGAGCTCGGGGAAATCCAAATTCATGGGACGCCGCGCGGACGCTCCCGCCCTACGCCATACTGCGGTTTTTGTTCACGAGCCAGCTGACTATCGCCTTCTGGACGTGGAGGCGGTTTTCGGCCTGGTCGAAGACTATGCTCCTTTCGGAGCGCAGCACGCCCTCCGTCACTTCCTCGCCGGAGTGGGCGGGCAGGCAGTGCATAAATATCGAATCCTTCGAGCCGAGCTCCACGAGCTTCTCGTTGACCTGGTAGGGCGACATCGTCTTTATTCGCTCAGCCTTTTCGCCCTCCTTGCCCATGCTGACCCATACGTCGGTGTAAAAGACGTCCGCGCCGGCGGCCGCCTCGCGGGGGTCTGAGGTGAAAAAGCAGCGCTTTTCGAGCCCGGCGGATTCAAAGAGCACGTCGAGCTCCCTGCCGGGGCGGAACTCCTCCGGGCCGCACAGGACGACGTCCACGCCGAACATCGAGCCCGCGAGCGCGAGCGAGTACGCCATGTTGCAGGCGGTGTCGCCGAAAAACGCGAGCTTCCTGCCGCGCACGCACCCGGGATCCTCGGAGCCCTTCCCGAAATGCTCTATCATCGTGAAAATGTCGGTGTAGCTCTGGCAGGGGTGGAGGAGGTCGGTGAGCGCGTTCACTACGGGAAGCCCCGAATACCTGGCGAAGGTGTCAACCATATCCTGCTCAAACGTCCTGACGACTATGCCGTGGAGAAACCTGCCGAATATTTTTGCGGTGTCCTCGACGGTCTCGCCGCGCGAAATCTGGAGGTCGTCGGCCTGAAGCACCATCGGGTGGCCACCGAGCTCGTATATGCCGGCCTCGAACGAGAGGCGCGTGCGCGTGCTCTTCTTGAAGAACACGAGCCCCCAGCTCTGTCCGCGCAGCGCGTCGAGAACCCCGGCGGGGCGCAGCTTTTTGTAGCGGTGGGCGAGTTCAAACACCTCCGCGGCTTCGGCGGGGGTCAAATCGGTGTCTCTTAAAAATGATCTTGCCATTGGATTTAAAGTTCCGAGATTGTCTTTTCAAATATTTTGAGAGCCTTTTCGATTTCCGAAGGCTTTACCGTCAGCGGCGGGAGAAACCTGAGCGCGTTTGCCCCCGCGGGAATGAGAATAAGCCCGTTTTCGCGCAGCCTTTCGCAGACCTCCGCGTTTGAATACTCCGGGCGGAACGCGACAGCCCGCATGAGCCCGAGCCCCCGCTCCGCCGCGATTTTGTCCGGAAACTCTTTCGCTATTTTGCCGAGCCCCTTTGCGAGCATTTCTCCCATTTTGCGCGCGTTTTCCACCAGCCCGAGCCGCTCGAACTCCCCGAGGGCGGCCAGCGCCGCCGCGCACGCGAGCGGGTTGCCGCCGAAAGTCGAGCCGTGGGAGCCCGGGGTGAAGAGGCCGCAGTATTTGGAGGAAAGCCAAATCGCGCCCATCGGGAAGCCGCCCGCAATGCCCTTTGCCAGCGACACGCCGTCGGGCTTCACCCCGTACCTCTGGCAGGCGAGGAATTTTCCGCTCCTGCCGGCACCGCACTGGATTTCGTCAAAAAGCAGCATCGCGCCGAACTTTTTGCAGAGACCCCGCAGCCCGTTCAGAAAATCCTTCGTCGCAGGGGTCACGCCGCTCTCGCCCTGCACGGGCTCCACGAGGATTGCCGCGACGTCGTCGCCCATCTGGGCGGCAAAGGAATCAATATCGTTGAATTTTGCGTGCGAAAATCCCCCAAGAAGCGGCGCGAAATTGTGCTGGATTTTGTACTGGGCGGTCGCCGCGACCGCGCCGAGCGTGCGCCCGTGGAAGCAGTCAACCGCCGTTACTATCCTGCACTTTGCGCCCTCCCTGCCCGACACCCTCACCCCGTGAAGGCGCGCGGCCTTTATCAGGGCCTCGTTGGCCTCGGTGCCGGAATTGCAGAAGAACACCTTTCCTCCGCCGATCAGCCCGACGAGCTTTTCGGCGAGGTCGGCATGGACTTTCGTGAGATAGAGGTTGCTGCAATGCGCCAGAGTCGCCGCCTGCCACGCGACCGCCTTCGCCCAGCGCGGATTCGCATGCCCGAGCGAGTTGACGGCGATTCCCGCGCCGAAGTCGAGGTATTTTCTCCCGTCCGCGCCCGTCAGGACGCAGCCCTTTCCGGAAACGGCCTCGAACGTCCGCTTCCCGAACATCGGGAGCGTGTACTTTTCGTATTTTTGAGCGGTTGTCATTGCTTCCTATCTGGCTTCGGCGACGATTTCCGTGCCTATGCCGGTGTCGGTGAAAATTTCCAGCAGAATGCTGTGCGGCAGATAGCCGTCGACGAAGTGGACGCGCCTGACGCCGTTTTTTATGGCGTCCACGCCGCTGTCGACCTTCGGGGTCATGCCGCCGCCGATTACGCCGGAGGCCTCCAAGCCGGCGACCTCCGAAACTTTGAGGTGCGATATGAGCGTCGATCTGTCCTTCGGGTCGCGCATCAATCCCGGCACGTCGCAGAGGAAAACGAGCCTGCGCGCTTTCAGCACCTTTGCGACCGCCGCGGCCGCGACGTCGGCGTTGGTGTTGTAGGCGTGGCCGTCGGGGCCTATGGCGATGGGGGAAATCACGGGCGTCAAACCCTTTTCGAGAACGCGCTCGATTTCAAGGGCGTCCACGGAATTGACGAGCCCCACATAGCCTATGTCCGCCTCCCCGCCGCCGGCGTCCCTCGGCACGAGCTTTTCGCACCCCAAAACCGAGTCGCCCTTTACGGAAACCGCCTCGCAGCCGCCGGCTTTCAGCAGGCCCACTATTTCGCCGTTGACGGAGCCGTTGAGCACGCCGCGGACGATGGACACGGTCTTTTCGTCCGTCACGCGCATGCCGTTGCGGAATTCGGGTTTGAGCCCCGCCGCCTCCATCGCGCGGCTTATCGCCTTCCCGCCGCCGTGAACCACCACAGTACGTATGCCGACCGCCGCCAGAAACGCGATGTCGTTGGCCACCGACGCGCGGATTTTCGGGTCGGGGTCGTCCATGAACGCCCCTCCGTACTTCACCACGAACACCGAGCCCTTGAAGCGCTTGATGTACGATATGGCCTCAATGAGCACCCCGGCCTTTTTGGAAACTTCGGAAATGTCCATTGGCTATTCGCCCTTGTTGAAGTTGACGTAGCCCTCGGTGAGGTCGGTTGCGAGAACCGACTCTTCGGCGTGTCCGAGATTGAGGTTCATGTTCACGGTGAAAGTCTTTTGCGAGACGATTTTTTTCCACAGGGGCTTGTTTTCCGCCACGGGCTGGCCTTTCGCCAAAACCGGAACTCCGTCGTAGTCGAGGTCGATTTTATCGTATTCCAAACCCGTGCGCGCGTAGCCCGCCGCGTCCGCGAGCCTGCCCCAGTTGGGATCCTCGCCAAACCACGACGACTTCACGAGCAGCGAATTGCCTATCGCGCGGCAGATTTTCTCGGCCTGCGCCGAATCCCTCGCGCCGGAAACCTTCACCTCCACGACTTTTGTAATCTTCTCGCCGTCGCCCACTATTTTGCGGGCGAGCGACCGGCATACCGCGAGCAGCGCCGCCTTGAACGCCCCGACAGATTCCGCGTCGGACTCCGAGACCTCCACGCCGCCCGCGCCGTTGCACAGGCACAAAACCGTGTCGTTGGTGCTCATGTCTCCGTCCACCGTCATGCGGTTGAAAGTCTTGTCGGCGCACTCTTTGAGAAGCTTTTTAAGAAGCGGCTGCGCGACGGAGGCGTCGGAAACGATGAACGCGAGCATCGTGGCCATGTTGGGCTCTATCATGCCCGCCCCCTTGGCCATGCCCGCCACCGATATTTTTTTGCCGCCGAACGCCGCGGAGGCAATGACGGTCTTCGGGCGGGTGTCGGAAGTCATTATGGCGCGGCTGGCGGCCTCGCTCTGCTCGTCGGACGCGGAGAGCCTGGATGCGGCCTCCGCTATCCCCCGCGCGACCTTTTCCATCGGCATAAACTCGCCGATTCTGCCGGTGGAGCAGACGAGAACCTCCCCGCTGCGGCAGCCGGCCGCCTCGGCGGCCAGCCTGCACATTTTTTCGGCGTCCTCCTCGCCCCGGGAGCCCGTGCAGGCGTTGGCGTTGCCGCTGTTGGCGACTATCGCGCGCATCTTGGGGGAGGCTTTGAGGCGGGCGATGTCAAGCAGCACGGGGGAGGCTTTGACGTCGTTTGTGGTGAACACCCCAGCGGCGTCGGCGGGAGCCTCGGAGACGACGAGCGCCAGGTCGAGGCGCGAGAGGTCGCCCCTGTTTCTGATGTCGCACGCGGCGGCTCCCACCTTAAAGCCCTTTACGAGCCCCAGCCCCGCCGCGTCCTCGCGGACTTCGATGTCGAATGATTTGTCCATTTCGCAGAAAAATAAAGGGTTGATATTAGAGGAGCCCCGCGGTTTCGTCAAAGCCGAAAATCAGGTTCATTATCTGGACGGCCTGGCCGCTCGCGCCCTTCACTATGTTGTCTATCGCCGAGCAGATCACAAGGTTTTCGGTGCGCGGATCGTAGACGGCGGAGATGTCGCAGCGGTTGGTGCCGCACACGTGGAGGGTGTCGGGATACGAGCCGCTCGGAAGAATTTTGACGAACGGCCTGCCGGCGTAGGCTTCCTCCCAGATCTTGTAGACGCTTTCGACGCCCGCCCCGTTCGCGGGGAGCGTTATGGTTGTCGAAATCCCGCGCGTCATGGGCGCCAGATGCGGGTTGAACTGCACGACGACCTTTTCGCCCGCGGCGATGGAAAGCTCCTCCTCGATTTCCGAGAGGTGGCGGTGCTTCGGCAGGCCGTAGGCCTTCGCGCTCTCGTTGCGCTCGCAGAAGGCGTAGGCGAAGTCGGACTTCTTGCCCGCGCCCGACACGCCGCTGTACGAGTCTATCACGATGTGCCTCTTCCCGGCCGCGCCCGCGCGCATCAGCGGCAGAAGCGGAACGAGAATGCTCGTGGGATAGCAGCCGGCGCACGCGATCAGCCTGTCCTCCCGCGACACCGGGAAGAGCTCCGGTATGACGTACTTGCCGAGCTCCAAGAGCTCCGGCGCCTTGTGGTCCTCCTTGTAGTACTCGCGGTATGTTTCCAGCGAGTGCAGGCGGAAGTCGGCCGAGAGGTCTATGACGGTCTTGCCCGCCCCGACCAGCGCCCTGGCATACTCGGCGGCCGCCCCGTGCGGGAGCGCGAGAAACCACACGTCCACGTCCATGCCCGCCTGCTCCGACGGGGAGGAGGCTGCGAACTTCATGCCCTCCGGCAGCAGGTGGCGGAGCGCCGGCATGGATTCCGCCACACAGGTTCCCGCCAGGCTGCGCGAAGTCACGCACGAGAGCTCCGCGCACGGGTGGCGCGCCAAAAGTTTCACTATTTCGACGCCCGCGTATCCGGAGGCGCCGGTTATGCCTGCCTTTATTTTTGACATATTGTTAAAATATTTGACGTTCTGCGGCGAAAGCCGCGTTTTTTAAGCCGGAATCCGGATTGTAAACGCCCCGGAGCGTGCGGATTTTTTCGGGAAGGCGCACGCCAGCCCTGACCGCAAACACAAGAGCCCTGCCGCAATCGCGGAAGGGCTCCAGTGGGAAAGTGTTCCTGAAACGATTAACGCTTTGAGAACTGGAAACGCTTGCGCGCGCCGGGCTGTCCGGACTTCTTGCGTTCCTTGGCGCGGGGGTCGCGCGTCATGAGGCCCTCCTTTTTGAGGGGCGCGCGGAGCTCCGCGTCCATCTTCTCAAGTGCGCGGGCGATCCCGAGGCTGATGGCGCCCGCCTGCCCGACGGGGCCGCCGCCCTTGACGCTGATGTCGGCGTCGACCGATTCCTGCAGGCCGGTGCACGCGAGCGGCCGCGTGGCGATCATGCGGAGCTGGTCGGTGTAGCAGTATTCGGCCACGGGCTTGTCGTTGACAAGAATCTTGCCGGTTCCCTTGCCGAGGCGCACGCGCGCGACGGAAGTCTTGCGGCGGCCGACGGAGACGAAAATTTCGCTGTCGCTCATGGTGTGGATTAGAAGTTAAAGGGTTTGGGCTGCTGGGCGGCGTGCGGGTGCTCCGGGCCGGCGTAGACGTGCAGCTTGAGGAACATGTCGCGCGCCAGCTTGTTCCTGGGGAGCATTCCCCTGACGGCGGCCTCGATGATGTACTCGGGCTTGCGCGCGCGGAATTCGGAAAGCTTCACGTACTTTTCTCCGCCGACATAGCCGCTGTAGAACATATATTCCTTGTTGTCTTCCTTCTTGCCGGTCACGCGGACTTTTTCCGCATTGACGACCACAACATGGTCGCCGCAATCGACATTGGGAGTGTAAATGGGCTTATGGCGTCCGCGGAGAACGTTTGCGATTTTAACGGCCAAGCGGCCAAGCACCTGGTCGGCCGCATCGACCACGTACCACTGCTTCTGCTCGTCTTTCTTTGCTATTGTCGTATTCATCTATGTAAAGAAAAATATGGCACTTTAAGATTTGCGCCATCTTCGTCAAGGTTTTTTTTCCGTTTTACCGATTTTTTATAAAAACGGTTTTTTAATGCTTAATTTTTTGGCGGAGTTTGCAAGACTTATTTTTCCGATTCGGCCCGAAAATCCGCGAGAGAAAACGGGCCGGCAAATAAGCGTCCCAAACTTCGCCTCCGGCCGCTCCGCGGGAAACGCGCAATATCCGCCGGAAATCCCGCCGTTAACGCCCGCACATGCCCAATGCGCCAAGAGAAAGATATTCGGCAAACCGTGAGAAGTTGCCCCCCAATTTGCGCAGGGCGCGCCCTGCGCGACTAATGGCGGCAGGCGGGCTCCCCCAGCGCTCCCTGCAATGAGAAGCGCTTGCCGGCGATCGCCGCTCTACGGCCTCTTGCGCCTTGCCGCCAATCCCAGCGCAAGCGCGAGCGCGCCGAAAATCGCGGCGACGGCAGCGGGCTCCGGTATATTGCCCAGCGACAGGCGGGCGGTGAGCTTTCCCGAATCGAGGGCGAGGAGCTCGCAGAGCACGCCGTTTTGCGTGACCGCCAATATGTCGTCTTTGTCAATATTTGTGGAACCGAAAGTTATGAGGTCGAAGTCGAGGTATTCCGCGCCCTCCTCGTCGAGCCACACCCCGAGGTCGTACGCGCTGACGTTGATCTCTATTTTGAGGTTGGAGGCCCCGGAACTCTTGTCGAACGCGCCGTCTATGGCGAGCATGTCGTTCATGCCGTAAGAGAGTATGTCGAACTCTATGGAGCCCGACTGCCATTCCATCGACGAGAATTTCAAAGTCGAAAACCCGCTCGTTGAGCTCTGCCCCGCTATGTCGAGCCGGGCGTTTGCGCCGTTTATCCGCAGCGCCCCCATGCTTTCGGCCGAGTAGAGGCTCAGCTCCCCGCTCGAGACCGTCACGGAATCCACGGAACCCGACTGGAAGCGCATAGTCTGCGAGCCGGACGAGCTCCCAATCATCAAAATGTGCGTCTTGAGCCCGGCGTCGTTGGCAAAGTTCCCCGACCACTCGGACGAAGTAGAGTTGGAAAATTCCAGATAGACGGCGCGGCCGGCGGCCCCTGCGTAGGCGTCGGAAACGAGAAGATCGGCCGCGCCCCTCAATCCGCCGAGCGATATGTTTGAGTCGAACGAGCAGTCCGACGTCGTCTGCATGTTTGTCCCATAGGTGTATTTCAAGTCCAACGTGACGGATCCCCCGGTCTTTTGAGTCAGATCCATGACGCCGGAGACAATGAAATTCGCGGCGTTTATCTGCAGGTTCAGGGGTTCATACTCCCCGTTGACCGGGTTTTGGACGACAGAGGCGTTGAAATTCCCCTCCACTACAAACGACGTATTCTGGGAGATATTCGTCACGGGCCACGGGTCGTCGCCGTAATCCGCACCGGCGCGGATTTTAAAATCGGTTCTGCCGGCTATGTTGAGGTTGACGTCGCCCTTGGTGCGGTAAACGGAATTGTCCTCTATCAAGATGTTCGTCTGCCTGCCCCAGCCGTTGTCCACCGGATTTATGGAAAAATTCATATCGCCCCACGCAGTGACGGTCTGGTTCTCCACATTGCTTATCAGATCGGCCGTTTGGGTTGTGAGGGTGAGGGACATGTTCAAATCGTGGAAATTCATGTCGCCGACCCACCCGGTGACGAATCCCGTCTGCCCCATGATGGTGGCCTCCACCCAAAGATTGTCGGAAGCCGTGGGATTTGATTCGGAAACAGAACCGTCTATGGAGCCGACGTTCCAGTTCTTGGCCTCGCCGAGATACCCGTGGTTCCACTTGCCGGGATTTTTTTCGAGGTCATTGTTGTAATAGAGATTGGTGTAGGCCGCCTCCTGGGCGAACGAAGCGATGGCGCAAACGCAGGCGACTGACGGGAAAGCCAATAATTTTTTCATGTAAAATAAAATAAATGAATGATTTAAAATTGTAAAGCGTTTTTATATATTAAAACTACTTGTAAGTTTTTCAGCTTTGGACAAATGCGGGAAACCGGGCGGGATTCCGCCGCCAGTCTCCGCATATCCAGCCCCGCCGCGCGGCGGCTTTCCTTCCGGACACATGCGGGCAACCCCGGAAATGTTTGACATTTCAACAGGCGTTTATTAGCGTTGCAGGCATGAATACGCCGATTTTCATCTCCAAAATTGCCGCCGTTTTCGCCGCCCTCTGCGCGCCCGCAGCATATGCCGCGACGGCTTTTGAACCCCTCCCCGAAGTCCCGGCCGGATTCAAGGCGAAATATTCGCGCGCAGTGGCAAACGCGCCCATGATGAGGGGCATGAACCTCGTATCGTGCTTCAAATACGACGAAAAGGACATCGCCGACCTCGCCGCGTGGAACGCAAACCTCATACGCTGGCAGATGAGCGGCAACTACAAGCAGCCGGGGAAGAACCGCGACAAGGCCGAGTACGACAGGTGGATAGGGGGAGAAATCGCCAAGCTCAAAAACCTCGCGGGGCTCGCGCGCAAATACGGCATAAAAATCGTTGTAGAAATGCACACCCCGACCGGAGGGGTCGAAAAGGACGGAAACATGCTGATGTTTTACGAGCCCGAATACGCCGAACATTTCGTGGAGGTGTGGGAGAGGCTCGCGCGAGCACTGAAAGGGGAAAAAGCGATATTCGCGTACGACATTATAAACGAACCCGTCCAGACGCGCCCAGACCCGAAAGTGGATTTCCTGAAACTCCAGTACGCCGCGGCGAAGGCGATCCGAAAAATCGACCCGTCAAAGCCTCTGATAGTGGCCGGCGACGGCTACAACAATCCGAGCTCTTTCAACAGGCTGCGCCCGTTTCCGATGAGGGACATACTGTATTCGGTGCACATGTACCGCCCGCACGAATACACCCACCAGGGCATACGCCCGTGGCGCCCCATCGAGGATATACGCGCCGGGAAAACAATAAAGTACCCGTCGGAAAAATTCTCAAAGCCCGACATAGAGCGAGAACTCAAGCCGGTGACGGATTTCGAGGAGAAATACGGGGCGAAGATATTTTTGGGGGAATTCGGGCTTTTGCGCTGGGCGCCAAACGGGGGGCAGTATCTGCGCGACTGCATGGAATTTTTCGAGAAGCGCAAATGGAGCTGGGCGAACCACGCCTTCCGGGAAACTTTCGACGGGTTTTCGCCGGAGCATTCGGACGATGTGAACGTGAAGGGGAAAGACATGGACAACCCCCGAATGAAAGCGCTTCTTGAAGGATTCTCAAAAAATTCAAAACTCTGATTTGGCGAATGCTTTTGGCGAACAGCTCCGTTATGGAAGCCGTCAAGACCGCTCGCGTACGCCAGTACGCCACGCGCCCTTGACGGCTTCCCTATACTCGCTCTTCATCCAAAAGCATTGCGCCAAATCCCGGACCGAGGATTTTCAGAACGAACTCCGGAAACGTTAACGAACCTCCCAAGAGGTTCGTTTTTTTAGGTTTCATGTAGTGCATAACACATTCCGATATTTCCACCGCA
>DBGCYC010000035.1:0-10994 GCA_048390825.1 Candidatus Merdousia sp. | reverse complement strand
CTTATTCCGTAGCAACGCTGCCCCGCGCCAAAAGCATTCGCCAAATCAGCAAGCGGAAATTGCCAATCCCCTCCCAATCGCCCTTTGTTTCCGGGTTTAGGTTAGGCTCAGGCGAGTATTTAAGTGAGGCCGCCGGTGGGAGCGTACAAGTGGTACGTGACCAGTGGCGGCCTCACTTAAAACGGAGCATCAGCGGCAGTTTCACGCGCCCGGGGCGGGGGTTAGGATTCGTTGAATATTCCCTTCAGATTTATCGCCTCAAGGATATTCATGGCGTGCGAATTCACCCTTTCGCACGCGGACAGAATTTCTATAAACAAGATTCCACCGCGCGTCACGCCGCCTACTTCCATCTGCGAAATCGCGGCCCGGCGCAGTGATTTCCGGACGCTGTCGAGCTTCTTGCGCATGGCGGCGGCCCCCTCTATGTCGGCCTTGGGAATCGAGGTTTTATTGAGGCTCTTGTCTGCGAAGTCCACGAACCTGTTCATCTCCGCGCAGAATTCGACGAACGCGGGGGACTGCAATATCTGGTCCATAAGCTGCCTGCGGTACCTCTTTCTGGCGAGGGTGATCAGGCGGTAGCAGGAGTCGCACATCTCCTCGAGCTCGGGGACTATTATCATGTTGCGCGTGACTATCCTTATGCTGTTCTGGCTGAGCTCGTGCGAGGAGCACTGGACGAAAAAGCTGGTGAGGGCCATTGAGAGCTTGTCGGATTCTTCCTCAATGTCGCGCAGGCGGGCGACCTCGGCGCTCAGGTCCTCGTTTGGTTTTTGTATGACTTTCACGAAGCCGTTGAACATGTCGCCCGACATCTCCGCGAGCCGCACGAGCTCCTTCTGGCCCTCGAAAAGGGCGAGTTCGCCCATCTCGGCGATGTTGCTGGATAGGTATTCGAGGCGCTGCACGGACGTGCGGTGTTTTCTGTCGGGCTTGCTCTTGAGGATCCAGCACGTAATTTTCTCTATCTGCGGTATGAAGGATATAAGCAGGCAGATATTGCAGAAATTGAACATGGTGTGGAACATCGCAAGCCGCTCCGGAACGGCGACCTTGAGCATGGCGGCCTCGCGCGCGGCCCCCGTGAGGGAGTCAAAATTCGATATGCCCATTGCGGCGAGCGTGGCGGCGTCGGGATTGGGGTCGAGGGGGACAATCCACTTTATCATTCCGAGGAACAGGTAGAATACGCACAAAACCCATATCACCCCGAGCACGTTGAATACGAAGTGCGCGATTGCCGCCCTCTTGGCCGCAAGGTTTGCAGTGATGGCGGCGATATTCGCAGTTATTGTGGTGCCTATGTTTTCGCCCAGGACTATCGCCGCGGCGAGGTCGAAGTCTATCCAGCCCTTGGCCGCCATAGTTATGGTGATTGCGACCGCCACGCTCGAAGACTGGACGATTATCGTCAAAAGCACGCCGAACGAAAGGAAGAGGAGAACCGACAAAAAGCCCATATTGGAGTAGTGGCGCAGCCATGTGAGGGCGGGAGAATCGGGATCCATGTCGGGCATGGAGGATTTTAGGAAGTCGAGCCCCATGAGCAACAGGCCGAGCCCTACGAAGAGCTCCCCTGTGCTCCGCCACCCCGGGCGCTTGCAGAAGGAGACCGCCACCCCCGCGCCGACGAGCGGCAGGGCGAGCGACGAGAGCTCGAGCTTGAACCCGAGAGCGGCGATGATCCACGCGGTGGTCGTCGTCCCGAGATTCGCGCCCATTATGACGCCTATGCTCTCGCGGAGGGTGAGCAGCCCGGCGTTGACGAAGCTCACCACCATAACGGTGGTCGCCGACGACGACTGTATGACCGCCGTCACGAGCGTTCCGGAAAACACCCCCTTGAAGCGGTTGCCCGCCATGGAGCGCATAACCGAGCGCAGGCGCTCGCCCGAAACCTTTTGAAGCCCCTCGCTCATGAGCTTCATGCCGAACAGGAACAGCCCGAGGCTGCCGAGTATTTGAAGTACCGTTCCCATATAAAAACAAAAATTTGGCTTTACGATTGCACAAAGGCCCCGCATATGCAAACCAAAACGGAAACATTCAGGGGCGGGCCGGGCGGAGCGTGCGGTTTGCGCTTGCATTGCGCGCGGACGGAGACAAAGTCTTTTGCCGATGAAAAGCGTTAAGGCAAAGGCGTTGGCCGTATATTCGGGCGGGCTCGACTCCACGGTGATGCTGTTTAAGCTCGCGGCGGAATCGCGCGCGGCGGGCGCGCTCGGGGTTCTTTACGGGCAGAAGCACGCGAGGGAGCTGGAGTTCGCAAAGCTCAACTGCGAAAGGCTCGGGGTGGAATACGCGCAGGCGGACCTCTCCCGGCTCGGCGCGCTGTTCGGGAAAAGCTCGCTTACCGACGCGGAAACCGAAGTGCCCGAGGGCGGATACCGCGAGGAGAACATGAAGTCCACCGTGGTTCCCAACCGCAACATGATAATGATTTCCGTGGCGGCCGCGCGCGCGATAGCCGTCGGCGCGGGATCTGTCGCCTACGCGGCCCACTCCGGCGACCACGCGGTATATCCCGACTGCCGCCCCGAGTTCGCCGAAGCCCTCGCCGGCGCGCTTCGCCTCTGCCACTACTTTCCGATAGGGCTCGAACGCCCGTTTGTGGACATGTCGAAGGCCGACATCGTGCGGCTCGGCGCGGATCTGGGCGTCGACTTCTCGAATACGTGGTCGTGCTACAAGGGCGGGAAAAGGCACTGCGGAAAATGCGGGACATGCGTGGAGCGCAGGGAGGCCTTCCGGCTCGCGGGCGTGCCGGACCCGACGGAATACGACGGCTGATGAGGGCCAAAGTCACAGTCATTCGCCACCCCAGGGAAAACGTCAAAAAGTGCTCCCTGCGCCGCCTGCACGGCCGCCCGGACTTCGAGTTTCTGAGGGCGTCCGAAAAATTCTTCTTCGACGCCACGGGGTTTATGCTGCTCGAAATCGGAGCCCCGCCCGTGGCGCCCGCGGACGCGGGTCTGCCGATACTGCTGCTTGACAGCACCTGGCGGCTGCTGCCGTCCCTGCGCGCGAAAGTCGGCGGGAAATTCGTCCCGCGCTCGATTCCGCCGGAAATCAGAACGGCATACCCGCGCGTCTCCAAAGTGTTCGACGACCCGGCGGGGCTCGCCACCATCGAGGCCCTGTACGCCGCAATGAGGCTCTCCGGAAATCCCGACCCGTCCGTATTGAAAGGCTACCCGTTCGCAAGAAAATTCATGGAAATCAACGGGTGGCTCGCGGACCTGCCTTCGCCCGGCTTCTTCGACGCCTCCGAGAGCGTGTTCTGCCGGGGAGCGCAAATTTAGTGTTGCCCGCGCCCGCCGGATTCGGAAAATGTCGGGACATGAAATCGGACGGATTAAATCACGCCTTTGGGCGCAGAGAATTTCTGGGGGCGTCGGCTATGTCGCTTCTGGGCTACACGCTCGCCGTAAACGCGCCCGAGGCGCGCGCGGACAGCGCGGCCAAGAGCCCGCTCGGGCGCGAAATCGAAGCCAAGACCACGGGGAGAAAATTCGATTTCTCCGCCGAGCCGAACATGTCCAAAGAGGGGCTCGAATGCGACGTGATGGTCGCGGGCGGCGGGCTCGCCGGAATTTGCGCGGCGATCGCCGCGGCCCGCAACGGGGCAAAAACCGTGCTCGTCCAGGACAGGTCGAGGCTCGGGGGAAATTCGAGCAGCGAGATAAAAATGCACCCGCTCGGGGTGAACGGCGACAAGTGGGGCTGGCGCGAGGCGGGAATACTCGAGGAAATAAAGCTCGACAATGCGGCAAACAACCCTCAGCGCTCGTGGGAAATGTGGGATCTGCTTCTTTACGACAAGTGCGTGACGGAGCCCAACCTCGCCCTGCTGCTCGACACCGCCGTCTACGCAGCCGACGCGGACGGAGGCGCGATATCCGCCGCCTACGCGCGCTGCGACAAGACGCTGAAAATCTACCGGATAAAGTCGAAAATGTACATAGACTGCACGGGGGACTCGAGGCTCGCTATGGAAGCCGGCGCGGAGCTCATGGCCGGCAGGGAAGGCTCCGAAAAGTACGGCGAACCGCTCGCCGACACCTATGAAAAGGGAAAGTTTCTGTGCAGCTCGATAATGTTCACATCGAAGGACTGCGGCAGGCCCGTCCCGTTCAAGGCTCCGGCGTGGGCGAAAAAAATTTCCGCCGAAGACCTCAAGCTGCGCGACCCTGCCAAATGGGGTTTCGACTACGGCTACTGGTTCATATCGCACGGGGGAATGGCCGACACCGTGCGCGACGGCGAAGTCATACGCTTCGAGCTGCTCTCGATAGTCCTCGGAGTGTGGGACTACATCAAAAACAGCGGCAAATACCCCGAGGCCGAAAACAGGGCGCTGGACTTCGTGGGCATGATCCCCGGCAGGCGGGACAGCTACCGGATAGTCGGCGAACGCGTCTTCACCCAGCGCGACATTGAAAAGGGCTGGGAGTCCATGCCGGACCAGGTCGGGGCGGTCGGCTGGCCGCTTGAAGACCAGACCTCGGAAGGGTTTTACGCGCGCGGCAAGAAACCCGCAATCTACGGGGGGCAGGTTCCGTTCTACAACCTGCCGCTTTCCATAATGTGCGCGAAGGGGTTTTCAAACCTGATGATGGCCGGGCGCAATATGAGCGCAAGCCATCTGGCGTTCACCTCCACGCGCGTGATGAACTCGTGCTCCGTCGCGGGGCAGGCGGCGGGAACCGCGGCCGCCATGTGCGCGAAGGAGGACCTCGCCCCGCGCGAAATTTGCGCGTCGGGGGAGCTCGCCGAAAGGCTGAGGCAGAACCTGCTGAAAGACGGGCAGATCATTCTCGGCGCGAAAAATTCCGACCCCCTCGACCTCGCAAGAGCCGCGAAAATCTCGGCGACCGAATCCGCGGAGGGCACGAGGCCCGAAAACGTCATATCGGGAATGTGCTACGATGTCTCGGGCTCAAACGGCAACCGCTGGAAGGCCCCGATAGAAAGGAATCCCGCACTCTCTCTCGAATGGGACAAGCCGCAGAATCTCGGAAGGCTCATTTTGAACCTCGATACCGGCTCGCGCCTGCTGACGCCGACGCTCGAAACGGGATTCGTAAAGCGGGTAATCCAGGGCCCGCAGCCCGAGGCGCTTAGGGACTTCACCGTCGAGGCGACGCTCGCGGACAGCTCGAAAAGAATTTTGGCGGACGTGCGCGGCAACTACCAAAAGAGGCTGGTTTTCGACTTTGAACCCGCCGGCATAAGGAAAGTGGACATAAAGTGCCTCGCTACAAACGGCTCGCCGACGGCCTCGATATTTGAAGTCCGCGCATACGCGCCCGCATAATCCGGGGAAACCGGCTTCGTCCAGACGTCCGCAGCGACAGCGAAACGGATTTTTTTCGGCGCGGGCCCCGTTTTCGGCGCGCAACGGCGCGCCTGTCCCCCCCCTCCAATGTCGAGAACAAAACCGCCGCGCGCAAAGGGCAACGGGCGGCGCCGCTATCCGCATGAACTGCAAACCCGCCTACCGCCGGGACGGAAACGCCCCATACGCGCCTGCGGGAAGAAGATAAGCTATCCGCCGCAAATTTTTTATGGTCACTCCTCGTTTTCCGCGGAAATTTTCTCCGCGCAAGCAAGGATTTTTTTCCGCGAGTTTCGGTCGCACGTATATTGTAAACGAACCTTCCGTTTATCCTCGGGCAATGTTTCCGCCCACCCTTATTTTTTTGGGTCTGGCTTAGATGCGAGGGGGAGGGAGGGCGACCTTTAAGCAGTATAATATTAACAAACAACCACTTAGGCGGCGGAGAAAGAATCTGATATAATAGACGAGTCCTGCTTTATTTTAAAACCTTTCAGCCGCGGCCTCCCCAAACGGCGGAGCCGGCGCGCGCATTATCCGTCCAAACCCCCGCAAAACTGGGAATGCCTATTCTTTTTCTCCGGCGCCGTCAGCGCCGCCCTCAACGGGCTTTCCGGAAATCTTTCGGATTATTGCCCTGCCCGTATCCGTGTTCGCAAAGGCTTCCAGCATTCCGCCGATGGCCGTTCCCCCCTTCGGGGAAAACATTTCGCGCGCCGAGCTTATGCCCGAATCCACGTCTCCCGCATTGGCGATTACCTTTATCTGGGCCCTTCCCAAATTTTTGGCCTGTTCAATGCCGACCGTCTGGCTTGCACGCACCTGCTCGATGCGAATGAGATATTCCTGATAGGGCTTGTTCTCGCCGATTTTCGCGGCCAGTTCCGTCTGGGCCGTGACGCTTGCGAGCTGGTCAAGCTCCTTCGCCTTGGCATTGGCCCTGCCTTCGGCCTCAATTCCCGCGGCCTCCTTCTGTTTAGCCGAGAGATTCGCGTCGGCGATAGTGGTTATGACTTTCGCCTCCTGCTCCGCCCTGATAATTTCCGCCTGTCGCCGAATCTCCGCCTGCTTGACTTCCTGCACCCTCGCAACCTCCATCTCCTTATCCTTGGTTATCTTGGCCTGGGCGGCTATTTCCTGCTGCGCTATCTGTCCTTGGATTCCCACCGTCTGGCTGACTTCCGCCTTCCTTTTGCCGACCGCTTCGGCCGCATCTTGGGCCTTTACCTCGATTATTCGCTGCGCCTCGATTTCCGCCGTTTTTGCGATCTGGCGGTTTTTTGCAACCTCAATGCGCGACTCCTTTTCAATATCGGACTTTTTTTTGGCCATTATATTGGATATGACCTCCTCTCCCTTGGCGTCGCGTATGTCCATAAGTTCTATGTTTTTTACGGGAATAACGCCCCATTCGCGCAGCTGGTTCGATACGGCGTTCGTGAATTTTTCGCCGTACACCGAGCGCTCTGACATTATCTCCTCCAGTTTTGCGTTTGCCATTATTGATCTGACGGCGCCCTGGACAATGCCTTTGAGATGTTCCTGGAGTTCGGTGAAAGACCCCACTTTGTTTGCGGCCTCGTTGGTGTCCGCAATGCGGAAAAAGGCCTTTATGTCGAGAACGAACGGGACGCGATCCTGATCGTACGCCTCATAGGCGTCCAAATTCAGATCGAAATTTGAAACCGGCAATTCGCGCTTTGTTATGCCGAAAATTGGAATCCACGCGGGAAATTCGTAGTAGACGTTTCCGCCCGCCTGCCCCTTCCCGTAAGACACGGTTTTACGGCTGTATTGGAGTATGTGCACCATATTCGTTGGAACGACGCGGCGAAGCGTGACAATCCACCAGACAAGCGCGGCAAAAATTACAACAGGAAGGAGGAACAGCAACATTATCATATTTTTTTCGTATGAATTGTTCAAACGGCTTTCAATGTAAAAACCTGAAACTAACCTACACCACACATATGCAAAATTACAATCCTAATATTTTAACAACAAATCTTGAATCCCGAAAGCGCGGCAAAAATAAAAGGCCCGGAAAATTCCGGGCCTTCCCGCAAATCCGCCAAACGGCGGGCCAACATTACCGATTTAACCGAACGCGCGGCATCAGGCGCGTGCTGTTTTGAGGCACCCGTTCCGGCGAGGCGCCGCGCGCGAAACGCATAGCGTTCAGTAGGACTTCGCAAACACAGCCTTTACGCCCTCCCTGCCCGTAAAAATGCATTTGCCCTTCCCCGCTCCTTCGAGGGGAATGCAGCGCACCGTCACTTTGAGGTCGTTTTTGAGCGCCTCCTCGACTTCGCGGGAGCCGTCGTAATACGCCATGGCAAATCCGCCGTGTATCTCCGGCTTCCCGGCGTTCACGGGCGTGAAGAATGAATAGAAATCTTCTTTGGAGGATATCCCGACGGTATTGTCGTCGCGGTACTTCTTCGCCCGCTCGAACAGGGAGTCCTGCACGGATTTCAGGGTGTCGGCTATCGTCGCAACAAACTCCGCCCGCGGAACCGGCTTTTTGGATCCGTCGTCGCGCCGCGCCGCAAAAACCGCATTCTGCGCCACGTCGCGCGGGCCGACTTCGGCCCTCACGGGCACTCCCTTCTTCACCCAGCTCCAGACCTTCTCCCCTCCGCGCAAATCGCGCCTGTCCATCTCCACCCTCACAGGCCGCCCCGCGTAGGTCTGCGCGGAGAGCTCCGCCTTGAGCGCGTCGCAGTATTCGAGAACCCGCGCGCGCTCTCCCTCCTTGTGGAGCACGGGCAGAATCACGACCTGCGCCGGCGCGAGGCGAGGCGGGAGCACCAGCCCGTCGTCGTCGGAATGGGTCATCACCATGCCGCCGATAAGCCGCGTGGACACCCCCCAGCTCGTCGTCCAGGCGTACTCCTGCGAGCCGCTTTCCGAAAGGTATTTTATGCCGCTTGCCTTCGCAAAATTCTGCCCGAGGAAGTGCGACGTCCCGGCTTGCAGCGCCTTTCTGTCCTGCATCATGGCCTCTATGCAGTAGGTGTCCACCGCCCCGGGGAATTTCTCCCCCTCCGTCTTTTTGCCGCAGATCACCGGCATGGCCATGTAGTCCTGCGCGAACTCCTCGTACACGCGCAGCATTTTCCGCGTCTCCTCCTCGGCCTCGCCGCGCGTGGCGTGGGCCGTGTGGCCCTCCTGCCACAGGAATTCCGCCGTGCGCAAAAACAGCCGCGTGCGCATCTCCCATCTCACGACGTTCGCCCACTGGTTCACGAGAATCGGCAGGTCGCGGTACGACTGCACCCAGCGCGAATACATCTCCCCGATTATGGTCTCCGAGGTCGGGCGGACGATCAGGGGCTCGTCGAGCGGCGAGGCGGGGACGAGCTTCCCGCCGTCTCCGAGCTGCAGGCGCGAGTGCGTCACCACCGCGCACTCCTTGGCGAACCCCTCGACGTGCTCGGCCTCCTTTTCGAGGTAGCTGACGGGAATGAAGAGCGGGAAATATGCGTTGACGTGGCCGGTTGCCTTGAACATCGCGTCAAGGGCGGACTGCATGTTCTCCCACAGCGAATATCCCCACGGCTTTATGACCATGCACCCCCGGACGGGGCTGTTTTCGGCCAAGTCGGCGGCCTTGATTACCTGCTGGTACCATTCGGGATAGTCCTGCTCCCTCGTGGGCTGGATTGCGGTTCGTTTTTCCTGTGCCATATCGAAAAAAAAGCGGCGGGGATTTTCGCCGAATCCCCGCGCGGTTTCAAGAGAGAAATCAGAACAGGGAGGGTTCGGCCTCCTCCCCGTGCGGGGTGCAGTCGCGGGATTTCGGGTTGTGTATGTGGCGCGGAACCTTGCCGAGGCGCTCCTCCACGGCCTCGTCCACCTCGCGCAGGATCCTGTCGCAGATTTTCAGCGCGTGCATTTTTATCCACAGCGACGTCGGGCTCCGCCCGGTGAAGTCCGCCGCGCCGTAGGCGTCTATCCTGCCGCTCTCCAAGAGCATGTCGTTCTGGGCGAACTCGGCCTCGCTGCCCGGGGTGTAGACCGCGTAAGCCTTGCCGCCGCCCTTGCGGACGACGGAGAATACGGGCACGTCGCTCGGGCCGTCTGCGATGTAAATCATGTTGCGCACCGGAACCCGCCTGTCGGCGTCGGCGATTTTCGCGTTCACGTCTATCTGCGGGTTTTTGTTCGTGCCCTTGTTGATTTCAAACACGAACCGCGTCTTGATGGTGTTGTCGACTATCATGCCGATCTGCGTTATCTGCCGGGAGAGGTCGGTCAGCCCGAACTCCGGCTGGCGCGAAAAGTACGGGGGGAAAGGCTCCTCCACGAACTCGCAGCCGAAAATTCCGTCCACGTGCGCGGCTATGGAGCTGCCGCGTATCATCTCCGCGAGCCCCGTGCTTATAATGTAGTGCTCGAGCGACGCGTCGATGCCGTCGCGCCGCGCGCGCTCCGCCACGGCGGAGCGGAGCTCGTCGAAAAATCCGGGCAGCCCCGCGCGGAATTTCAGGCGCGCGCCGAGCTCGCGGAGCCTGGCGTTGTTCAGCCCGCGCATTTTGCCAGCGCGCACAAAGCTCAGCAGGTGGTTGAGATACACGCTCTCCGGCGACACCCTCACCCCGCGCCCGGCGTAGAGGGCGGGCAGCATGTTGACCTCCTTCCAGAAGAGCTTTTCGTCCACGCCGTACTCTTCGAAAATGGGGGTCTGCATATATCCGTCGATCAGCGTCTTGTCAAAGTCCCACAGGCAGGCCACCACGTGCCTGCGGCGAATCGAGTTGTCGGCGTCACGAGTCATTGCCCCAAGAGTTTCGCAAAAGCCGCCCGCATTGCAAGTTTTTACGTTCCGGAAGCGAAATCAGAACCACCGAAACCATCACGAGCGCCATTCCGCACGCTATCCGCGCGGTAAGCTCCTCGCCCAAAATCGCCGAGCAGAGCGCCACGGCGGTGGCGGGCTCGAACGCCCCGAGAACCGCCGCGGCCGTCGGGCCCGCGTAGCGTATCGAATAGGTTATGAAGGTTATCGAGACGAACGTCGGGAAAACGGCAAGCGCGGCGACGAGCCGGAACTCGGCAGCGCTCCCGGGAATCTGGAGCGCGCCGAACCCCGCCGCAAGCTTAACTCCCGCCGCAGCGGCCGCGAACAGCAGGGAGTAAAACGTCAGGCGCAGCCCGTTCATGCCCGCAAGCCGCGTGACTTTTATCGCCACCATGTACGCCGCATACGACAGCGCCGAGGCGACGACGAGCGCGACTCCCCCCAAAGACACGTCCCCGCCCGCGAAGTCGGAGAGCAGCAGCACGCCGCATAGCGAAACCGCGATCGCCGCGGCGGTCTTAGGGCCTATGCGCGCGCCGAAGAAAACCGCCATTATCGCCGCCGTGAAAACCGGATAGAGGAAGAGAATCGCCGACGCGATTCCCGCGGGCATGAGCGTAAAGCTCCAAAAGAGGGCCTGCGAAGAAAACGCGAACAGAGCGCCGATGAGAACCAGCAGCCCCGCCTCGGCGCGCGCAATCCGGAACCCTCCCCCGAACGCCGCGACAACCGGCGCGAGGAGTAATGATGCGAGCATGAATCTGAAAAGGAGCATGGAGTCCACCCCGTAGCCGTCGCGCAGAAGCGGCACGGCGAAAACCGGATTCGTACCGTAGGAAACTGCGGAAA
>DBGCYC010000034.1:0-2390 GCA_048390825.1 Candidatus Merdousia sp. | reverse complement strand
GGGGATAGAAGTATTGGCATAGCCAATCTTCGTAAGGGGCTTGCCCCTTCAATGGAAGCGGCACCTTGCTCGGGGATAGGCGTATTGCGTGAGCAATCGCCGTAAGGGGTTTACCCCTTCTATGGCTGGCGCACCTTGCGCCCCCCTTCAATTTGGCGCGCCTCGCATCGGCCCGTGTCTGTTTGGCGTGTCTATTCTTCGTCAAATTTGCGGTTGAAGAGATCTTCGATCTCATCGAGCATGGCAGGGGCATTTTCGCCCTGTGCAATGAATTTGAGTTCGGAGCCCTTGCCGGCCGCGAGCATCATGAGGCTCATTATGCTCTTGCCGTTGACTTCCTCGCCGTCTTTTTCCACCCAGAGTTCGGTGGACGGGTATTTGTTGGAAATGCGCACAATCATAGCCGCGGGACGGGCGTGTATGCCCATCTTGTTCTGAACTGATAATACTCTGACTGTTTCGGTTTCCGGCATGTTGTAGCCCCTTTTGAAAAATTAAAAAGCGCATTTTGCGCGCTTGTCGTTATCCGTCAAGGATTTTTTTAATGAAAATTCCCGGTTCGCAGGGAGGATTTCCCGCGCGGAGTGCAAAGGCGGACGGAGGGAATCCGGATTTCCGCGCGATATCGGCGGGGTGGTCACACCCGGTTTGTTGAGACGCAAAAAAACCGCGCCCGTTCAAAACGGGGCGCGGCAGATGGCGTTTTTTGAGGCCGCCTCAGAAGGAAATTCCGGCTTGCAGGGAAACCACCTGAGCATGTCCGGTGTAGTAGCCGACTGTGCGGAACGCGCCGTTGGAGGTGCTGTGGTCTATGCCGGAGTCATTGTAGAAGAATATGTACATGTACGAGACGTTGAAGTTCATATTCTTGTACCTGTATCCGAGCCCGCCCGAAAGCCAGACCCTGTCGGAGCAGGGGATTCTCGCTGTTCTGTTTTTGGCGCCGGTGACGGGGGACTCGTCCCAAGTCGCGCCTACGCGCACGACGAGGTTTTCGTCAAATTCGGGATAGTAGTGGAACCCGACCGAGACTCGGGAGACGTTCTTCCAGTTTTCGTGGACGGCTTCGCCGCCGACGGTCTGCCCGTTGTTGGAATTTTTTATGTCAAGATCGTCGAAAGAGTTCCAACAGGTGAAAGAGTAGTCGGCCATTACGGCGAACCTGTCGAGCGCGCCCCAGAGCCGTTGATAGACGCCGACGTTAAAGGTCTGCGGAAGTGTCAGGTTGGTCTCTATCGGGTTCATGATGGTGTCGGTGACTCCCATTTCGAGGTGCTGGTTGCCTTCCAGATCCTGCGAGACCTCGCTTCTCCAGTTGAAGCCTATGCGCCCGCCTTCGTCGTATTGAATCGTGAAGCCCACGTTTCCGCCGACGCCCCAGCTTTGGCCGCGCAGGCTGACGGTGGCGTCTCTTCCGGGGGCGATTGGGGTGGCCTGAGAGAGTTCCGCGTGCATGTATTGCAGTGACACCCCGCCGCCGATGGACAGCCAGTCATTGACCTTGTAGGCGACGCTCGGATTTATGTCTACGGTTATGAGGTCGCTGTTTAGGGCTTGGTAGCGGCCTACCCAGTCGCCGTCGTAGTCGGTTTCGAGGCCGTAGGGGGAGGTTATTGAGAGGGTTCCGGCGAGCCTTTCGGCGAACTGGTGGACGAGGTAGAAATTGGGAACGTAAGACATCTCCCCGGCGTTTCCTCCGTTGGAACCCGAAACTTCCTGCCCCATTGCGTAGCTTTTGCCGGAAAAGGAGAACGACGGAATCACAAAATTCATGCCGCTGTCAATTACGGTGTCGCCCGCGCGCAGATCCATCGAGAAGGAAGCGGAGGGGTTCCAGAATGCGGACGATGCGTCCGAATTCGCGTTTACGGTTGAGCCGGCCAGAGCCGTGCCGAGGTTTGATGCGCCCTGTTCCAAAACCTGGAAACCTGCACCAAAACTCGCGCATGCGCCAAACAGTGCGCACAATGCGGAGGTTTGTTTTATCATGGCAATAATATGATTCGTTAAAAGGCGTTTCTATAAAAAAAAGAAACACAAACGCGCATTTTACGCCATCTTGTGGATTTGTGAAGCAAAAAATCTCCCGGCCGGAGTTTTGGGAGGCGGGAGTATTGGAAGATTTTGCGGAGAGAGAGGGGTTGACTGAGGGAATGGGGGGCGCCGAGCGGGGCGGCGTTGAAAAATTTTTACTGTTAAAGTGGCGGAAAAAAAATGGGCGGCAATTTTCACCGCCGCCCTTCGTGTTGCGTTCCGAATGTGCCTATTTTCTCCTCCCGCGCGCTGCAAACGCCAGCGCGATTGCGCCGAGGATTGCGGCCATTGCCGAGGGTTCGGGAACGGTGAAAGCGACGTTTAGCGACGTGTCCCCGAAAACCGCCTCCCACTGG
>DBGCYC010000033.1:0-4176 GCA_048390825.1 Candidatus Merdousia sp. | reverse complement strand
CGGCGATTGGCGAAGCCAATGCGCCTACCCCCTTAAATAGCAATTGTGTAAGTATTGTTTCTGTCTTGGATAAAATGCTGACGCATTTTATCCTTCCCGAAAGCCTTATTTTATAACCTCGCTGCGCTTCGGATAAAATAAGCTTTCGTTTTCATTGCGCCAAATCCCGGAAGCTAAGGTTTTTAAAATGAATTTCGGAAGCGTTAGATTTATACTGGGGATAGCCCTATTGCGTGAGCAATGGGCGTAAGGGGGCTTGCCCCCTTCAATGGCAGGCACGCCTCGTGCCCACCCGTGCCGCCCGAAGTCTATGTATTAGTAACGAACCTCCCAAGAGAGGTTCGTTATATATTTGGATTCGGAAAGGGGATAGAAGTATTGGCGTAGCCAATCTTCGTAAGGGGCTTGCCCCTTCTATGGCTGGCGCACCTTGCGCCCCCCTACGGCGATTGGCGAAGCCAATGCGCCTACCCCCTTAAATAGCAATTGTGTAAGTATTGTTTCTATCTTGGATAAAATGCTAACGCATTTTATCCTTCCCGAAAGCCTTATTTTATATCCTCGCTGTGCTTCGGATAAAATAAGCTTTCGTTTTCATTGCGCCAAATTGGATAAGCTAAGGTTTTCTGGACGAATTTCGGGAGCGTTAGATTTATACGTGGGATAGCCCTATTGCGTGAGCAATAGCGTAAGGGGGCTTGCCCTCTTCTATGGCAGTGCGCCTCGTACCCACCCGTGCCGCACGAACTCTATGTATTATAACGAACCTCCCATGAGAGGTTCGTTTCTTGTTGGGATTTAGGAAGGGGATAGGCGTATTGCGCAAGCAATCGCCGTAAGGGGTTTTACCCCTTCTATGGAAGCGGCACTGCCGTCCCCTTCTATGGTCGGCGCACCTTGCGCCCCCCCCCTTCTATGGAAGCGGCACTGCCGCTGGCTGGCGCACCTCGTGCCCGCCGGTCCTGCGGCCCGCCTTGTATCGGTCGCCGTATGCTGATTGCTTTTAGTGGCGCAGGGTGGGGTTGTACATGTCTTCCGGCGTCAGGTTGCATTCGCGCTTCATTTTTAGGCAGTATTCCAGCTTCCCGAAATTCGAGTCGCCGTTGTTGCTTCCGAATGTAAACTTTACGCCGCGCGCCTTTGCGGCCTTTATGAATTCGGCGTCCGGAATTTCGTATTTCGCGCTTATTTCGAGCGCCATTCCTCCCTTTGCAAGCGCGTCGAGAACTTTTTGGCGGCGCTCTTTCGTCCAGAGCTTTGCGTAGTCGGCGGAGAGCTCGACGGGCAGGTATGTGGCGTTCGCGTAGATGTCGGCGGGCTCTCCGAGCACCCCGCATATTTTTTCCACTATCATGTCCATATACGCCTGGCGGTCGCCGATTTTCACCTCTTCCGGTTTCCAGAGGTGGATCCGGTTGCCGTCTCGATCCTCGAAAGTCATGCCGTCGGTGAATACGTACGCGAATTTTTCGCGCGCGGGCCTGGTGATCAGCTTCATCCACTCGCGCCCCTCGGCCTGCATGGCGAGTATGTAGGGCTCCGACTTGTTCCTTTCGACAAACTCTTCGGCGAGCTCGTCCCTGTCCACCGGGAAGTCCTTGCCGCAGTTTACGGCGACGATGTAGTTTATGCCGTATTTGCGGGACTGCTTTTGAGCCTTTTTGGCGTCAAGGTCGCCCTTCAGATGGACGTGGTAGTCTACGGCCGGAAAGTCGGACTGGTGCAGGCCCATTGCGCCGTCAGCGCTTTCGGGTTCGGCCTCCGCGCGCGCCGCCGCTGGCTTGAGCCTCCTTACCCTGAAATCCCTTATCTCTATTCCGTCGCCCGATTCGCATTTTACGCCTATGGAGCCTTCGCCGAGGCGCATGTTTTTATTTTCGGGGGTACGGTAGGGATTTTCGGGCTCCGCGTATTCTACGAGCTGTTTGCCGTTCACGAAAATTTCGACGAGGTTCCCCGAAACTTTCGCCCTGACGTCCGCCCACTCGCCGTCTTGGGCCGTGCGCTTCACGACGTTCCTGACGCCGAGCAGGCTGCCGGTCTTGCGCCACCACGCCTTGGAGCCGCGCGAATTGTCGATGGCGATTTTGTATCCCTTTGAGAGTCCGGGGTCGGAATGGAACGCGGCGAAACCTGTCGAACCGTTTAGCGTGCGGACTTTGAAGGACATCTCGAAATCTTTGAACGCGCCTGCGTTCAGTTCGGGCTTCAGAACGGCGCTCGCGCCTTTTGAGAGGAGCAGGGCGCCGCCGGGTTCGGCGGAGACCTTGCCGCTTATGGTCCAGTTTCCGCTTTTTTCGCCCGCGGCGAACAGGAGCGCGCAGCATGAGAGCGACATGAAAGCCAGTATTCCAAACGTGTTTTTCGCAAGGTTTTTCATGCGCAAAATAAAAACTCCGGCCCGGGGAAATCGCAAGAATATTCTCGGCCGGAGCGCGGCGGGAAGTCAGAATTTTACCGCGAATTTTCCGGCCTCGGACGAGAATTTCAGCATGCGGCCGCTCAGCGAGGCGGTCGCGGGGCTCCCGAGCGGCATTTCCCCCCTGGCGGTCGAAATTTTCACGTTTCCGGTGAGCACCAGCGTGAGATCCTTTTTGAGCAGGGCGTGGTCGGCGCTGAGCGTCATCTTGTTTCTCTTCCCGTAAAGGGTGAGGGAAAAGTTTTCGGCGGCTATGAAAAACAGCGGCGGGTTTTTCAGCTTTTGCAGGTCGCCGTCGCCGAGGTTGCGGCAGTACACGTCCACCGCGAGCGAGCGTATTAGCAGAGTCTGCGGGATAGGTATGCCCCATTTTTTCACGCGGCTTTCAAAGTTCATAGATTTCAGCCGTATCCGCGCCAGCGCTTTCCCCGAGTCGGAGCGGAAGGTCGTGTCGAGGTTTTTGTAGGTTTCGGGATTTGCGAGGGCGGAGTAGTCGATGCCCGCGCCCGCGTGCGAAACCGCAAGGGAGGCGAAGAGCGCGCAGAGCAGGGCCTTTGCAAGTTTCCGGAGCATGGCGCGCTATTTGCCGAGTTTTGAAAGCGCGTCGCCGAAGGAGTTGAAGCCCCCTCCTGCGCTTCCGCCGAATTTCCCGCGGCCGCCGGAGCCGCCTTTTTGCCGAGCCCGGTTCCCGTCGCCCGCGGGCTTTTCGGAATTGCGCGCGCGCTTTGCCGGGTTGGATTTCAACGAGAGCGATATCCTCTTCCGCGCCCTGTCGACTTCCAGGACGTACGCGCTGACCTTCTGCCCGGGGCGCACAGCCTCCTTCGGATCCTTGACAAAAAAGTCCGCGAGCTCGCTGATGTGCGCAAGCCCGTCCTGGTGCACGCCTATGTCTATGAAAGCCCCGAATGCCGTGACGTTCGTCACTATCCCCGGCAGCCTCATGCCCTCGCGGAGGTCGTCGATTGAGCGGGCTTCGTCGGAGAATTTGAACGCCTCGAATTTTTCGCGCGGGTCGCGGCCGGGCTTGCCGAGCTCCTGCATGATGTCTTTTAGGGTAGGCAGCCCGATGTCTTCGCCGACGTAGTTTTCGAGCTTTATTTTCGAGCGCGCGGAGGCGTCGCGCATGAGCGACTTCACGTCTTCGCCCATGTCGGAGGCCATGCGCTCGACGAGCGCGTAGCGTTCGGGGTGCACGGCGGAGGCGTCGAGCGGGTTTTCGGCGCCGCGGATTCTTAGGAAGCCCGCCGCCTGCTCGAAGCCCTTCGCCCCGAGCCCGCGCACGCCCATGAGCTCTTTGCGCGACTTGAACGGCCCGTGCTCGTTGCGGTATGCGACGATGTTGGCGGCGGTCGCGGCGTTGAGGCCGGAGACGTAGGAGAGCAGCTGTTTGCTCGCGGTGTTGACTTCCACGCCGACGCTGTTGACGCAGCTTACCACCACGTCGTCGAGCGACCTTTTCAGCTGCGTCTGGTTGACGTCGTGCTGGTACTGTCCGACGCCGATCGACTGCGGGTCGATTTTCACGAGCTCCGCGAGCGGGTCCATGAGCCTGCGGCCTATCGAGACCGCCCCGCGCACGGTGATGTCCTTGTCGGGGAATTCCTCGCGGGCAACTTCGCTTGCGGAGTATATCGACGCGCCGCTTTCGTTCACCATCACTATCGGAAGGCTCGCGGGCAGCCCGAGCGACCTCGCGAAGGCCTCGGTTTCGCGCCCCGCAGTGCCGTTACCGATTGCTATCGCCTCGATTTCAA
>DBGCYC010000032.1:0-4124 GCA_048390825.1 Candidatus Merdousia sp. | reverse complement strand
GCTCGTCGAGCTGCGCAGGCGCCATTCGCGCGGGGCGGAAAGCATATCCGAAGAGGTCTTAAAACGATCGGCAAAGGAGGATTCCGGCGACCTGTCGTCCTACGGACAACACCTCGCGGGATTCTCGAGGTTGGCGAACACCTCTTCGGTCATACTTGCAATGGCGCTCGGGCTGCCCGCCTCGCTCGCGGTTCTCGGGGGGAGCGCGCTGTGACCGCGGAGCTTCTGTCTGACGCCGCCTTTGTGGCCGCCGCCGGAATGGGATTCGGAATCGCCTTCAATCCGCCGAAAGAGAAGCTCTTTCTGGCGGGACTCTCGCCGCGGCCGGCCATTCGCTGAGGCTTTGGCTGATGATCGGCTGCGGAATGAACATATGCCCGGCCACCCTTTTGGGCGCGTTCACGATAGGCGTTCTCGGGTTTCTGGCCGGCCGGATTTCCGGATGCCTGTCGGAGATATTCACGTTCCCCGCGCTCCTGCCGATGATTCCCGGGTTATACGCCTACAAGACCATACTGTCCGCGATAAAATTCCTGTCGGAACCCCCGGGCTCGGAATTGTCGGCAAAGCGCCTCTCCGAATTTTTCTTCAACGGCATAACCTCGGCTTCCATAATGCTTGCGATAGCAATCGGGGCGGCGGTTTCGGTGTTTATCGACACCCCCTCCGGAAGGATAGAGAACCGTAAGATTCTCGCAGGCCTGAGGCGCGGCACCCTTCCGCGCGCGCCCACCCCCCGCGCGACCTGAATCTACTCCGCCGCGCCCGCCGCAGGCTCCGCATGGCCGGGTTGGAGCGCTTTCATTCGGAAAACGGCGAATTTTTATTGGGTTCAAAAAACCGAATTCCAAACATATAGCCGTTTATCTCCCGCGCCGTATCACATTGCAATGTTTGATGGAAAAATCGAACGCTTGAGAAAAACGTCTATTTTGGGAGGTTTTCGGAAGGAGCGGAATGTTTGAGGAGGGTGCAGGAAAAGTGAAACCTATGTTAAATTGATAAGCGAACGCGGCGGAGGTACGTTATTTGCAGGGCGTCTTCCTGACGCGCAGTTCGCAGAAGCCGTTATCGGCGTTATAGGAGAGTTTCGGTTTGACGCAGATAAACCAGACTGCCGCCGGCCTTCCATTGCGCGGGCGCGATTGCCGTCTCGCGCAGCATGCCGTTATACTTGCTCTGCTCCCGCCTGGTGTTGTGGAACGAATATAAGGTATGGAAAAGCCGTGTGAAACGCCTTCTCCCCGCACGTGATGCCCTCGCGCCTATTCGTTGTGCGCGGCGAGCGCGCGCGCAACATGCAACCCTACGCCGCTTTCAACATCAGGTTACAGTCTGGGTGAAATATCCGCCGCCGTCGAGGACTCCAAAAAAATCGGGAGGCGGCGTAAATATAGCCCGCCTCCCATGCAGTTGATCTCCTTTTGCCCGCTATATCCTCCAAGCCAATCCCGGGAATCCCAACACAGCCCGCAAACTCCTTATTTTTGAGGCTTTCGGCAAGTTTTGGCAATTTTCTGCGGCTCCTCAAACCTTTTGAATGAAATCAACGCCAATCCTCCTATCGCCGGACGCGCGGAAATCCGCAAACGTATTTCCCCGCGGCCCGAAGTTATTTCGTGGGGGAAAGATGAATTTTTGGCATGATTTTTAATTTGTGAAACACACTTAAAATACTAATAATAATTGTTTACAAAATAACCATACCATTACGGACATAAAAATTAAATAGCGCGGAGGATATAATTATGAACAATAAATCAAAATATGAAATAATATGAAAGTTTATTGTTTCATAAAAGGATACGCGGTAATTATAAAATCCGCAAGCTATCTTGCCCAGAAAGAGAGAATGGTCCCTTAATGGCAGAGAAAGAAAGACAAATAATTTAACTCTCGCAAAGCCGCCGGCATGGCGGCTCTTTTTAGCGCAAATGGCCGTTTCGGGCCGGAGCCTGCGCGGATTCCCGAAAGCGGCGGCGGAATGCGCGAGCATAAAAAAACGGGCCGCCGCTCCGGCGACCCGTCGAAATTCTTCCGCTGACGGACTTAAACGAGCTTGTATTTGCCCGGCACGGGAACCGAGACCGGATTTTTGAGGCTCAAATCCTGCGTCTTGCCCATGAGGTCTACGTTCTTGGGAACGATGTTCTCATCGGACTTCTTGACCATCCAGTCGTACTTGAACCTCTTGCCCGAGAACGCGCTCATTCTGCCCGCGATGGCGACCATGTTGGAATTTATGAGGTGCTTGAGCTCGTTAACCCTCCTGCCGCTGCGAATCGCCGAGAGCAGGTATTTGTGTTCGGCGATATACGGGTCGAGCTCGAGCTTTCCGGGCGCGTAAATGGTCTTGCCCTTGTGGTCGGTGAGGCGCAGGTTCTGGAATATGCCCTTGGTGCCGACGATTCTCTCGCTGACATTGGGGGTGGTATTCGGATCCTGATGGCAGTAGCTGGCCATGCGAAGGCCGTTGCCCATGTCGTAGTCGATGGCAAAGTGCGAGAACCTGTCGCCGTAGCGGGGGCACGGGAGGTCGGTGCTCCTGCCGCCCAGCCCGGTCGTCACCTCGACGGGCATGCGGTCGCTGCCGAAAGCCCACATGAGAACGTCGATGTTGTGGACGTGCTGCTCGACGATGTTGTCGCCGGAAGCCCAGATGAAGCACCACCAGTTGCGGATCTGGTATTCGAGGGTGTCTTCCGTTCCCTCCTTGCCGTTGGCCCAGCCGCCGATATAGCTGCCGTTGTTCCAGTAGCACTGGCCGGCGAGGAGCTCCCCGATTTCCCCGTCCTGCATGCGCTTGACGAGATCCTGATAGCGGTTGTCGTAACGGCGCTGGTTGCCGCAGACGACGCAGAGGCCCTTCTTCGCCGCTTCGTCGGCGAGCTGGTACATTTTGCGGCCCTGGATTACGTCGACGGCGCCGGGCTTTTCGAGGAACGCGTGCTTGCCCGCGACCACTATCTTTTCATAGTGGGGAGTGCGGAAAACAGGGGGCGTCGCCTCTATCACGACGTCGATATCCTCCGCCAGAACCTGGTCAACGTTGTCCCAGCCGGAGAATTTTTTGACCTTGGAGGGGTCGATGATTTCGGAGGCCTTGGATTCGCCGACGGATTTTTTTGCGAATTCGTAGATTTTGTTTGCGGCCTTGTCGAGCTTTTCGGGGAATAGGTCGCCCAGCGCCACGATTTTGATATTGGGGTCGGCGGCTATCATGTTGCACGTGGCTCCCGTGCCGCGCCCGCCGCAGCCTATGAGGGCTACCTTGATCCTGTCGCTGCCCTTTACCTGGGCGAAACCGAAACGCGGCAGAGCCGCCGCGGCCGCACCGAGGACGGCGCCGTTTCTAACAAAACTTCTTCTGTCCATATATAATAGAGTGTAATTGTTTGATTGTTGCATTCCGCGGCGCAAGAGGCGAACCTCCCCCATCAAACGGGAAAGCGTCCCGCTCCCGCAAGAACAGTACAAATATCGACACTTTCGGGAGGCAAGTCAACATTTTTTCGCCCCCGCGCGCGCCCGAATCAGCGCGCCCGCTTGAACACGGCGCGCGCCTGAAAGACCGCGTACGGTTCATCGGGGGAATCTCCGAAAATGCGGACGTCGAAGAGGGCGGTCTTTTGGTCGGCAAACACGGCGCGCGCCTCGGCGGTCACCTCGGAGCCCGCGGGGCACGGAGCGATGTAGTTAATAGACGAGCTCGCGCTGACCGCGGAGCGCTCGTCGGTGTTGGCTGCGAGCGCGAGGGCGAAATCCGCGAGCGAAAACAAAAATCCGCCGTGGGCAATTCCCAGCCCGTTGAGGAATTCGGGGCGCGCAACCGCGCGCGCGCGGGCATAGCCGAAGCGGCTTTCGAGCGCCTCAAATTCAAGGGTTTTTGCAAATGCGTCGTCGTCGGTACTCGGCATGGTAAAAAACGTATTAAAAATCGCCCCATCAATACCCTTCCCGCCGCAAATCTTCAACAATATTTTATTGCAAAGATAGGCGCAAGGCGCGCCGGCCATAGAAGGGGTAAACCCCTTACGAAGATTGGCTGCGCCAATACTTCTATCCCCATTGTAAACCCCAACAAATAACGAACCTCTCATGGGAGGTTCGGACGGCACGGGCCG
>DBGCYC010000031.1:0-9717 GCA_048390825.1 Candidatus Merdousia sp. | reverse complement strand
AGCCGCGCCGAAAATCAAAAAATGACGCCCGACGATACGGGAAGACTGTTTGAAACGTATCTTACGGAGGCGTCGTCTTCCGCGTTCATTGGCGCTATCACCGGGGTTTCCGCGGACTTGCGCGAAGGGGTCATCTCGTTTGAGGAAAACGAGTATCCGACGCTCGGAAGGGGGGTTTGGGAGACGGCTCCGCTTAAGCCGGAGTCGCGGAAGAGCGCGGTATTGGGGGAGTCGCTGCCGGAGGGCGAGGGCATAAACAGAACGGCAGCCAAGGCCGCCGCGCATATGGGCGCAAACGCTCCCGCGGGGAGTTTCCAGGCGTTCGCGCGAGGCTCGCGCACGAGCCTGCGCATCATCTTGGACTTCAGCCGCTCGTCGAAGCGGGCCCACTCGTCGGCGGTGGGGCGCTCGCATTTTTTGAGGCTCAGCAGGTCTTCAAGGGTCGGCTTTCGGTCGGGCATGGTCAGCTTATGTAATCTTTCAGGAGGGATTGAAGCTGTTGCTTGGCGTAGTGAAGTCTGGTTCTCACCGTCGCGGGCGTGGCGCCCGTGATTTCGGCGATTTCCTGGTGGCTGAGCCCCTCTATTTCGTAGAGGATTACAACCGTTCTGTGTTTTATAGACAAAGACTGCAGGGCTTCGTTCAATTTTTCCCTGATTTCCGATAGCATGGCCGCCCGCCGCCCGCCGCAGTTGACGCTCAGCTTTTCGACCACTTCGGCGGAGGCCATTTCCTCGTCGGAGTTTTCAAAGCTGAAAAACCTGCGCATGCGCGAGCGCTTCAGGAAGGTGATGCCCATGTTTACGGCGATTCTGTAAAGCCAGGTGTAAAAGGCGCAGGAGCCCCTGAACGACCCTATGCTCGAAAACGCCTTTATGAAGGCGTCCTGAACGATGTCCATGGCGTCCTCGCGGTTGCCGATCATGTTGTATACGACCCCGAAGAGCCTCTCGCGGTATTTGAGGGTGAGCGCGTCGAACGCGGCTGTGTCGCCGCTTTTTACCCTTTCGACGAGGGCGGCGTCGGAGTCTTCGGCCGGGCGCGCGGCCGGCGCCGGGATTCCGGCCGCGTTGTCGTTTACAAGTTCCATCATATTTATTTTTCGGAACGATTCTGCGCGAAGGTTTGCGGCATTACAAGCATTTTATTTTTGCGGAGGGCGGGTTTCCCGAGCGCGGCGTGAACGCGCCTTCCGCGCGCATTTTTTGAATCCGCGCCGGGGAGGGGCCTTCGGAAATTTGCGCGACGCTTTCCGTTTTTCCGTGCCGGTTTTAGGGCGCGGGATTTTTCGCCGCCTGCGGCATAGTGCGTTGAAAGTAATATATTGACAACTCCGGGGAGCCGCCGAAAATCCGTTCCTTATTTAATTATTATAGCATTTTCTAACACGCAAATGAGAAATACCATGAAACTCTTACAAATCGCGGCGATTGCGGCGGCGATTTCCGCTCTGACGTTCGGATGCCAGAAGAAGGCCGAAAAGAAGGTCTCCTATCCCCCGACCCCCGCGACGCTCGTCAAGGCGGAGGGCAGGAGCGTCCGCAAGTACATAGACACCCTCGGAACCATTTCCTCACTGCACAGCGTAAACATCGTTCCCCAGGTGTCCGGGCAGATAGTAAAAATCAACTTTTCCCAAGGGCAGTTCGTGAAGGAGGGCGACGTCCTCGCGGAAATCGACTCCCGGCCGTACGCTGCTGCGGTCATGCAGGCGGAGGGCAACCTTAGGCAGGCCGAGGCCCAGCTTAAAATAGACGCCCTCGACGTCGAGCGCAACAGGAAGCTCGCAAAGGACAATTACGTCGACAAGCAGACGTTTGACACCCTCCTTGCGAAAGTCGAGGTGGACAAGGGCGTGGTCGAAACCTGCAAGGCGGCCCTCGAAACCGCGAAGATAAACCTCGACTGGTGCAAAATAAAGTCTCCCATATCCGGCAAGGTCGGCCTTTATAATATAAATTCGGGCAATGTCGTAGCCGCCGGGACTTCCGTTATAACGACGATAGAGCAGCTCGACAGGCTCTACGTGGACTTTGTCGTCCCCTCGCAGCGCCTCTACGACGTGAAGCGTTTCATGGAGGCCAACGGCGGAAAGGCCGCCGTGGACGTCTCTTATATAGAGGACAATCTCGGGCACAGAAAGTCCGTTGCCGAGGTCGACATAATCCTCAACAAAATAAGGTACGAATCGGGCACCGCCGTGCTGCGCGGCAGGCTCGACAACAAGGACGGCCTCTTCTGGCCAAACCAGCCCGTAAAGGTTCGCGTGAACCTCGAGGAAATCAGAGATGCCGTTCTCATACCCAACATGTGCATTCAAATCGGCCCGGAAGAGCCATTTGTATATGTCGCCTCGCCGTACAGGGACGGGGTGTATGTCGTGAGCCAGAGGAATGTCGGCGAGGGCCAGCTGTTCGGCGGAAACATGCGCGCGGTCTCGGGCGTCAAAGACGGCGAGATGCTCGTAAAGAGCGTGAGCTCGCTCAGGCTTCAGGCGGGGCCTTTCGTATACGCGGCGACTCCGGAGGGCCTGATATTGGGCGCGGACTCCAAGCCGGTTCTCGACCCCGCCAAGATGCGCGAATTCATGCATAATGCGACCAAGATAGCCGACGAGCTGCGCGCGAAGTTCATGAAGGAGGCGGCCGAAGCCGCCGCCAAAAAGCGGGCCCCCGCGGAGGCGCTCAAGGCGGCCGAGGGCGAATAATCGAACTTTAAAGCAGGTTTTGCCATGTCTTCCGACTCCAAAATTCCGACGCCGCAGGCGTCCGCCGACGCGCAGGTTCCGGCGGGCAAGGGCTCGATTTCGGACATATTTATCAACCGCCCCGTGATGACGGTGTTGCTCTCGCTGGCGGCGATGTTCTTCGGCATTTTCGGCTACATGAAAATGCCCGTAAACGACCTTCCCGGCGTAGACTACCCCGTAATCCAGGTGACGGTGAACTACCCCGGGGCGGATCCGAGCATAATGGCCGCGAACGTGGCCTCGCCGCTCGAGCAGCAGTTCATGCAGATTCCCGGCATTGAGATGATAACCAGCCGAAACAGCTTCGGCGCGAGCTCCATAGTCCTGCAGTTTTCGCTCAGCAAGAACATTTCCGCGGCTGCGACCGACGTGCAGAGCGCGATCCAGAGGGCGCAGGGCAATCTGCCCGCCGACCTGCCGTCGCCGCCGTCGTTCACGCAGGACAACCCCAACGACATGCCCGTTTACATATTGTCCGTCACGAGCGACGCCATGCCGGACAGGAACCTGTACGACTACGCATTTTCGGAGATCGCCCAGCGCATACGCATGATTTCCGGCGTGTCGAACGTGGACATCTACGCCGCCCCGCGCGCGGTTCGCATAAAGGTTGACATGCGCAAGCTCTACAATCTCGGCTACACCGCAACCGATCTCAAAAACGCCCTCGCCGTCTCCACCAACATGACGGGCGTGGGCAATCTCGACGGCCCGACGACCCAGTTCGTTCTGCTGCCGGACACGCAGCTTTCCACGGCCGAGGACTATGACAACATAGTAGTCGGCTTCAAGGACGGCTCTCCGATTTTCTTCCGCGATATCGCCAAGGCCGTGGACACCCTCCAGTACGACACCCTCAACATATCGTTTTCCCTCGGCAACAAAAAGCCGGAGGGCAGGCCGATAGCGTCTGTGGCCATGGGCGTCAGAAAGCGCGCTGACGGCAACGCCATCACCACGGTCGCCGACATAAAGAACCTCATGGAGGAATTCAAGACAATCCTCCCATCGAGCGTCAAGGTTTCCGAAGTCTACGACCGCTCGACCCTCATAATAGACAACATCGACGACGTAAAGGAGACGCTTGTGATAGCGTTCGTCCTCGTCGTGTTCGTGATTTTCCTGTTCCTGGGCAGGGTGCGCGACACCATGATACCGACGGTCGCGCTGCCGTTTTCGATACTGCTGACGTTCATATTCATGTACGCGTTCGGGTTCTCCATAAACAACCTGTCGCTGATGGGGCTTACTATGGCGATAGGGTTCCTTGTGGACGACGCCATCGTGTTCCTCGAAAACACGGTCAGGCGCATGGAGGATTTCGGGGAATCCCCGGCGACGGCGACCTTCCGTTCCGCGCGCGAAATATCCTTTACGATTTTGAGCATGACCCTGTCGCTCGCGGCGGTTTTCATACCGCTGGTGTTCATGAGCGGCATTACGGGCAGGGTGTTCATGGAATTTTCCGTAACCATCATAACGGCCGTCCTCATGTCCGGGTTCGTGAGCCTTTCGCTGACGCCCATGATGTGCGCGCGCATACTGAAGGCGCGCACTTCCGACGCCGCCGACATGACCGCGGTCGAGAGAATGTCCCACAGGCTTGAAGCCGCCTTCCTGCGCTTCTATTCCCCGACCCTCAGATGGATGCTGCGCCAGAACCTTCTGACATTTGCCGTGGTGGCGTTCTGCGGATGGGGCGTGTGGTTTTTCTTCGGGGCGCTGCCGCAGATAATGTTCCCGGTGGGCGACAGCGGATTTATGCAGGGCGTGTTCATATCCGACACCAAGACGTCCTCGCGCGAAATCGGCGTTTTGCAGAAGCGCATAGAGGACGTGTTCTACCGCACCCCCGACATCAAGAATTTCGTGCTCGTCTCAGGCGTGTCGAGCTTCATCAACCAAAACATGGGTTTCGGATTTGTCACTTTGAAGCCGCGCGACCAGCGCAGGCCCATAGCGGAGGTGTCCGCGGACCTCAACGCCCGGGTTTCAATGATCCCCGGGCTGATAGCGAACTTCCAGCCGGAGCCGACCCTAAAAATCTCCACTGGAGCCACCAGCACCCAGCAGGGCAAATACTCCTTCGCGCTGACCTCAATGGACCAGAGCCTTCTGTACAGCGCGGCGGGCGCCTTCATTCCCAGGCTTTCGGCGCGCAGGGGCGAGATGTTCTCGAGCATACAGAGCGACATGTACCTCGACAACCCGCAGGTCGTGCTGAAGCCGTTCAGGGACAAGGCGTCGATGCTCGGGCTTTCGCAGAACAACTATTCCAACGTGTTCAAGGACTCGTACGCAAAACTCTTCTACTATCTCATAAAGACGCCGTTCCAGCAGTATTGGAGCATAATGGAGGCCTCGCAGGAATACCGGTCGTTCGAGAGCAACCTTTCGGCGCTCAACTTCCAGCCGGACGCGCTTCTGACGGGCGGGTATCCCGTGACGACCCTCACCGGCGGCGGGGCGGAGCCCAACCCTCCGTACAGCCTGTCGAATCTGATACCGTTCGAGTCGATTTCGGACACGGAGACGGTTCTGGCGCCCGTGACGGTCAACCACATCGACAACTTCCCGTCCGTCACGGTGTACTTCGACCTCGAGCCCGGGGTGGCCATCGGCGACGCCGTGGAGTGGATTTCGCAGATCGCCGCGGAATCCCTGCCGCAGGGGGTGACGGGGCAGTTCATCGGGGAAGCGGTCACGTTTAAGGAGACCATGATGAGCCTCGTATACCTCATAGGGGTTGCGGTGTTCGTCATGTACGTGATTCTCGGCATACTCTACGAAAGCTACATTCACCCGATAACCGTGCTCTCCTCGCTGCCCATCGCGGTCGTCGGCGGCCTCGGCAGCCTGTGGCTCTTCGACATGGAGCTTTCGATATACGCGATGATAGGGCTGTTCATGCTCATGGGCATCGTGAAGAAAAACGGCATCATGATGATCGACTTTGCCATCATGCGCGAGCAGTCCGGAATGTCGCCTTCCGACGCTGTCCACGAGGCCTGCATGGAGAGGTTCAGGCCGATTATAATGACCACTTTTGCGGCCCTCATGGGTATGCTTCCCATCGCGCTCGGATGGGGCAAGGCCGACGCGGAGAGCCGCATACCCCTCGGGGTTGTCGTGGTGGGCGGGCTGATTTTCTCGCAGGTGGTCACGCTCTACATAACCCCCGTGATCTACATTTGGCTCGACGCCTTCCAGCGCAGGGTTTTGGACAAAATTCCGTTCTTCGCCCGCGGCGAGATCGGCAAGGCATAGCAGGAGGTTTGCAATGAAGGAAAAGTTTGCAATAGCGGCGGTTTCGGCCCTCGCCTGTCTCGCGGGCGGGTGCGTATCCGTGGATTCCGAAGTGGCGCCCGCGCCGTCGAGGTATTGGAAGGCTCCGAAGGACGCCGTTCCCGGGCGCGTCATAGAGCCCGAGGACATAAAAACGGACAAGATACTCCCGCCGGAGGACGGCGGGGAGGAGGCCCGGCAGAAGGCGGATTCTCCCGCGGACGGGGCGCAGAAGCCGAAAGCCCCGCTCTCCGCCGCGGAGAAGCTCAATGCGGGAATGGAGCTCGCGCTCGACGACCTCGTCGACCTGGCCCTTGAAAACAATTCCCAGACGCGCATATACTGGTTTCAGGCAAAGGGCTATGCGGCGCAGAAGGGGTCCGCCATGGCGGCGTACTACCCCAGGGTTTCGGTCGGCGCGCAGGTCTACCGCAGCAAAATCCGCCCGAGCCTCGGCTACGACGGCCTTTCGATTCCCGTCGGGACCTACTACGAAACGGGGTACGGCCCGAGCGCCGAAATAAGCTGGCTGCTCTTCGACTTCGGCAAGCGCGAGGCGCAGGTGGAGTCCGCGCAGAACGCGCTGCTTGCGGCGAACTTCGACTACAACCAGGCCGTGCAGGACGTGGTTCTGAACGTCGCGGTCGCCTACTACGGCTTTTACGCCGCGTGCGGGAATGTGGAGAGCGCGAAATTGAGCCTCGACGAGGCCCGCACAGCGTACGAGTCCGCGAAGGCGCGCCTCGACCAGAGCGTCGGCAACAAGCAGGACATGCTCAACGCCCTCGCCAACGCCAAGAACGCGGAGTTCGTTTTGGAGCAGGCGCGCTCCTCCGTCGAGACCGCCCGCGCGGATCTCGCGCAGGTTCTCGGCGTGCGCGTGGGGCCGAACTTCGTCGTCTCCGCCGAGGCGGTGGTGCCGTCGAGCCCCGAGACTTCCAAAAAGGTGGACGAGCTCGTCGCAAAGGCGATGCGCTCGCGCCAGACGTTGCTGGCCTCCTACGCGAGGCTTGCGAAGTCCGCGAGCGACGCAAGGGCGGCCGAGCGCGACTTCCTGCCGGAAATCGGGGCGTTCGGCCAGTTCTCGTATACGGACTACACCGACGACTCCCGCGGGCACCAGGATGCCTACACGGGCGGATTCAGCCTGTCGTGGAGCATATTCGAGGGTTTCGCGCGCAAATACGCGCTCATCGGGGCGAGGGCCGCCGAGAGGGCGCAGGCGCAGCAGCTCAAGGCCGCGGAGATCCAGATCATATCGGACGTCTGGAACTACTACCACAAGTATTCGAGCTCCGTAAAGCAGGTTGCGAGCGCTTCGGCCGCGGTCGAGGCGAGCGTCGAGGCGTTCAACGCCACCAAAGTCGCCTACGAGAACGGGGTTAGCAACATCACCGAATTTCTGAACGCCCAGAGCCGCCTGGCCACGGCGCGCCAGCAGAAGGTTTCGGCGGAGGCGTCGCTCTCGGTTTCAATAGCGCAGCTCGCGCATGCGACGGGGTCGCTCACCGCCAACATTCCCGGCGACGAAGAGCCCGCGTCGATTCAAAATTAGCCGCCTCTCTCCTTAGAGCCGGATTCCGCGCCGCCCGAATTTTTTCCGGGCGGCTTTTTATTTCTTGCCTGCCGCGCGCGCCGCCTTAGATTTTACCGGGTCTATGCAAAAAATAATTTCCATTGCGGCGATCCTTGCGGCCGCGTTTTCGGCGGCGTTCGTTTTTTTGGCGAAGCCGTCGGGCGGCGGGGATTCCGGCGCGGAGAACGCGGCGCCGGAGGGCAGGCTGAAGGGGGCGATTCCCGCGGAGACGCGGGGGTGGACTTCCAAAGACGGGGAGCTCGGCGACACCGAGGAGGTTAAGCGCGCCGCCGAAAAGGTTTTGAACGTCACCGACTACGTGAACCGCTCCTATTCCAAAGACGGCTCGGAGTTTACGGTGTACATAGCCTATTGGAAGCCGGATACGATGGAGATCCACAGGGCGTCCTCGCACTCGCCCGACCGCTGCTGGGTAGCGAACGGCTGGAAAAACCTCGAGGACGGCAAGTCCGAATTTTCCGCTCTCGACATAGGCGGAATGAGGCTTTTCGGCGGCTTTTCGAGGGCCTATTCCATATCCACTGAGCGCGGAACGGTCAAGAGGTACGTGTGGTACTGGCACATAGTGGACGGCAAGCCGTACGATTACGGCAAATCCGACAACTTTACCCCGACTTTTTCCAACTGGCTCAGGGGCGTATTCTCGGCGGCTGTGGAGGGAATGCCGGAGCAGTATTTCATACGCGTGGACTCTTCCGTACCGCTCGAGGGGCTCAAGGCCGACGCGGGATTCGCCGAAGTCATGAAGTCCCTCGGCAAACTTGTACTCGAAGAAAAGCGAGCCGAATAAACCTATGCCCGGAACGACAAAAATACCGTTTTTTGCGCGCGTCGACGCGGCGGCCGTCGCCGCCATGGCCGCCATGCTCACGTGCGTGCTGTGGGAGACCTGGTCGACCCGCCTCGACTACGCCTTCGGCTACCTTATGCCCGTGTTTATGGCGTACGTAGTCTGGGACAGGCTTCCCAAAATCGAAAAGTACTTCGCCTCCGATCCCGGAAGCGGCTGCGGAAAATTCGCGTCGGCGCTCGCCGGGCTGCTCTTCGGCGGAATGGCGGTTTGCGGGTTTCTGGGGTTCATGCTCTTTTCCGTGGTGTACTCGATAGCGCGCGGGACGACCGTCCCGCTCTTCGGAATGTCCTTCTGCTTCGCGTTCGCCTTCTACGGGCTCGCGTACTTCGCGGGAGCCAAAAACCTCGCCGGCCTCCAAATGTCTGCGGGCGACAGGCTGCGATTTGCGAACTTCTTCGTGTTCCCGGCGTTCGCGTGGATGGTGGCCTCTCCCCTCTTCAACTCCTGGGAGACGCTCGTGAGCGGCTATCTTCTATCCAAAGTCGCGGTGATCGTCACGGCCGTGATGGATTTCTTCGGGTTTATGGTGGAGCTGCGCGGAAATTCCATTCACTTCCCCCAGGGTGCGGTGGGCGTCGCAGACGCGTGCAGCGGCATACGCAGCCTCACTGCGTGCCTGTTCTCCGGCTCGTTTCTGGCCGCTGTTTTCCTCGACAGGTTTTGGAAGAAGGTGGCGCTCGTGGGAATGTCAATGGTGTTCGCCTTTGTAAACAACATAATCCGCGCGCTCTTCCTGTCGGTATGGGCCTACCAGTACGGTTCGGACTCCATATCGGGGTTCGTGCACGACGCGGCGGGGTACGCGGTTCTCGGCCTTACGATAGTGGGACTTCTGATCCTTATACCGCTGTTTACCCTAAACCCCGTGCCGGAGGAATACCGTTCAAACGGAGATCCCGGAAGAGGGGCGTAGGGGCGGGATTTCCGCATGTATAAAGGGCTACCGGAGGTTCCGGACAGCCCTTTATATGTGCGCTTGGTTTCTTGCGGGAGCCCGCTGTATTGTGGGGTTTGATTTTGGAAAAATGAAGTAGGATTTGGGGAAAGTCTTGGGTACACCTCCGGAAACCGCATTCCAATGTATACCCGCGACTGTCTTCGCGCCCGCTTACTTCGACAGGCGGGCGTTTTGAACCCGCAGAGCCCGCGCCAAGCCTCTACGCCATCGCCCGTATCCGGCATTGCCCGCGCTTCGAGGAGTAACGCAAAAACCGAATGGCTATTGCCGCTTTC
>DBGCYC010000030.1:0-1740 GCA_048390825.1 Candidatus Merdousia sp. | reverse complement strand
TGATCGCCTTGCTCTCGTGGACAAGGCTGTACTTGGTATGTACGCCGAAGCAGACGACCACGCGGTCGCCGACCTTCACGCGGGTGACGCGGCTGCCGACCTTGATGACCGTGCCTGCCGCACTGTAGCCCAGCTTGCGGGGGAAGCCGTGCGTGTGCGCGGCGTCGCGCCCGGGCGCGATGTTCATGTCGCCGGTGATGTTGGCGCGCTCGGTGCCGGGGCTGATCGTGGAGTATGCCACGTCAACCAGCACGTCGAATTCGCCCGGCTCGCCGGTCGGCACATCGACCAGCTCCGCCGTGTTCGGCGCGGTGAAAATGATCTGTTTGTTGCCCATGCTTTTTCCTCATTCTCTCCTTGGCTTTCGAGTTGGTTTCGGACGGACGTTTTGGACGCACCATCCCCGTTTTCCCTCTGCCATTATTATAGCCCCCGCGGGGCGGAAGTGTCAAGACGGCGTGCACAATTTTACTGTCATTTCTGTGCAAAAAATCATTTTCTTTTTTTGAAAATTCGTATAAAAATGCACTGCCGCCGCAGTTTTGAAAGAGCGGTCGGCGGTTATCCGCGCGGCGCACGGCAAAATCGGTGTAAAAAATTAAACAGCCGGGCGCGGGAAAAGCAAGGCGGCGGGCGGCGCGGCGGCGCATGTCGCCGCGTGCAAAAAAGGCGGCTGTATCGAAAGTGTGGGGCGCGGTTCGGAAAGGTCAAATGCGCGAAAAACAAAAAGCGCGGCAGACCGCCGTCTGCCGCCGCAAAGGTACGCCGCCCCGCCGCGCAAAATCCGCTTGCATTTTCCGCGCTTTTTTGATAGTATATATTTAAGGAAGATTTGCACGGAGGAAAAGGGCGTCCGAGCCTTCCCCGGTAGGGAAGCCTGAAAATACGCCCGCCCACGCGATCTGAGGCTCTCCTCTCACAGCACCTCCAGCGTCACATCCTCCGCGAGGGCATACCCCTCGCCGCGGCGGGCGCAGATGATCTCACCCGTGAGCACCTTGCCGAGCTTTTTGCGCAGGTAGCAGGCGTACACGTCCACCACGTTGCCCGCCGCGCTGCCGAACAGGGCGGCGGCGTCTGCCCGCGAAAGGCTGCCGCCTTTTCCGAGCGCCGCCAGCATTGCGCATTCCCGCACCGAGAGCCGCACCTCGCCGTCCGCACCCGTAACGCGGCGGGTCGCCGTGTTCAGCATGAGTGCCCGCGATACCGGCGTCGGTGCTGCGGTCAGCCGCGCCGCAAGCTGCGCGCGGAACAGCGCGAGGTCAAACGGATAGAGCAAAAACAGCGTGCCTGCATCGGCGCTTTGCCGTGCGGCAGCGCGCAAGCCCTCCTCGTTGCGGGAAAAACAGATGCCGTCGGACGCATCCGCCGCCGTAGAATCAAGGTCGCAGACCGTCAGCCGCGCGTCGGCGGCGTCCTGCCCGAATCCGGCGGAAAAGCCCGCCGCCTGCGCTTCAAGCGCCAGCGCCCGCCCGAGCCGCACGTCCTCCGTGCGAATGTAAATGTCCATGCGCTCACCCCGCTTTTTCTAATAGTTTAACGTTTTTTCGCAGCGATGTCAAGTCCGCCCGGGAAGGCAGCAGACCTTTGCGGAATATGCGAAGGCTGTACAAGCCGTAGGGTGCCGTTTGTCTCCCGCTGCGCGCAATCTATCCATGCCTCCCCCCGGCAAAGGGAGTGTGGTACGGAACGCGTTGCGTTCCTTGTGCGTTTCCCTTACGGGAAACATCACGCGCACCG
>DBGCYC010000029.1:0-1063 GCA_048390825.1 Candidatus Merdousia sp. | reverse complement strand
CTTGAACTGCATCCACGAGCGTCCGCGCGTCGGGATGCCGCACTCGTAGGCCTCGCCCTTCTGGGGGTTGTACGAACGCGGCGACACGGCGCGGGCGATGCCCAGCGCGACTGCGACCAGCGCAATGGCCGTAAGGATGACGACCACCAATAGCGTGAAATACATAGATATGTTGTTTTACGATTTTTAATTCCGGCACAACGAACGCACGCACGCCCCGCGGACGGCAAAGCCCCGGAAACATACGGCAGGTAAAACGGCGGAAAAGGCTAAATCAGAATGCGCCCCAGAGAGAAGACGTAGTAATCCACGGCGTCGGGGTGCAAAGCCGGGGAATAGGTCCGCATTGCGGTACGGAGGCCGAAAGCGGCATCGCAGGCGACGCGCGCGCCGGCAAGCTGCCGCACGGCGGCCTTATGGTCCGAAGGAGCTGCGGGAGCCTCGATCGAGACGGCGCAGGGACAGATCGCGGCGGAGAAATAATTGCATGCCGCGGCGTGCGAACCGGCAACCGAGGATTGCGTCAGGGCAGGGCGCACGCTCTCCGCGCCGCTGCGGAACGACGTATCCTCCAGACTCCCCGCCAGGGCGAAGAGCAACAGGATCAATGCCAATTGAATTCTCTCCTGCATCCGGTCCGAATCATAAATTTCTACGCTGCGAAGATACACTCTTTTACGCAGAAAAACACATCGGCAAACCAAAATGATCACAAAATGACGAATTTTGATTACAAATCCATGAATCCGCAGCCCGCAAAAAATGCCGTTTCCTATATAGGAAACGGCATTCGAACACCGGCGGAAACCGCCTATTTTTCAGCGTATCGGTCGCCCACGACCTTCCAGTCGACGACGCCCCAGAGGGCCTCGACGGCATCGGCGCGGCGGTTCCGGTAGTCGATGTAATACGCATGCTCCCAAATGTCGATCGCCAGCAGCGGCTTCATGCCGTGGCGCATGGGGTTGCCGGCGTTCTGCTCGCTGACGACGGCCAGACGCCCCGAGGGGTCCTCGGCCAGCCACACCCACCCCGAGCCGAAAAGGCCCGCGGCGGCGCGGCC
>DBGCYC010000028.1:0-13770 GCA_048390825.1 Candidatus Merdousia sp. | reverse complement strand
GGCAATCCGTACATAAGCTCGATAGACATCGGCAGCTACGGCAACTGGGGCGAGTGGCACACCTACCGCCTCGGAATCCCCGAGGCTGCGGAAGAGACGCGCAGAAAGTTCGCGGACATGTATCTGGACAACTTCAAAAAGACGGCGCTCGTATTCATGAGCGACGACGCCAAGACCCTCGAATACGCTCTCGGAAAGGGCGGCGAATTCCCGAAGGTCGGCATACGCCGCGACGGAGTCGGCGGCCCGTGGCACTACAAAAACTGGATAGGCTCGAAAAAATACGCAAACGTACCCAATATGGGCGAAATCTGGAAATCGAAACCCGTAGTCCTCGAATTTATCGAAAATGCCGGAAAACAGAAAGAGTGGTCGATGCGCCGCGCCATCGATTTCATACTTTCAAACCACGCCTGCCTCTTCAACGAAAACTGGCAGGTGGCGCCTCTCTGCGAATCCGACAAGGAAATTTTCCGCGAGCTCTTCCGCGGGCTGGGGGCGAGGATATGCCTGAAAAACGCGACGGTCTCCGCCGGCGACCGTTGCGTATCAATCTCCATCGAGGGGGAGAATGCGGGCAACTGCAAGATCTACCTGCCCTACGAACTGGTGTACGAGCTGAGAGCGCCCGACGGGAAGGCGGCCGCGAGCTTCCCGTCGTCCGCCGACCCCTCGAAATGGCTGCCCGGCAAATTCTCGGCGAGCGACAGGTTCGAGATTCCGCAAACCCTGCCCCCGGGGAAATACGGGCTCTTCGCGCGCCTCGCACACAGGGGCGGCGCCCTGAGGGACTTCAAATTCGCGGTATCGGAGGCCGGGCCCGGCGGCTCCGTCAGGCTCGCCGAACTGGATCTGTAGGGCGGCGGGGCAAAATCCCGCCGCGCGCGTTTTTGCGGCGCGCGAAACCTTCTAACTTGACTTGCGCCGGGCCGCATGCGATATTGCGGACAGTTCCGGCTCCGCGCGAGGCGCGGGGCGCACCTCACACAAAAAACACCCACTGCGATGTCCCTGATAAAAAAGCTTTCCGCGCGACTCCAAAACCACCCCAAGCGCATCGTCTACCCCGAGGGCGCCGACCCCCGAATACTGCAGGCCGCGCGCCAGTTCTCCACGCGCAAGCTCGGGGTTCCGATACTGCTCGGGGAGCGCGAAAAAATTTCCGAAATCGCCGCGTCGGTTGACGTGCGGCTCGACGGCATGAAGATAATCGACCCCGTGTCGTCGGACGATTTCGGGGAGCTCTGCCGCCTGATGAAAGCCTTCCCGCGCTTCAAGGCCCTCGACGACGACGGCATACGCAACCTCGTCTCCAATCCCAACTACTACTCCACCCTCATGGTCGCAAGCGGCCGCGCCGACGCCATGCTCGCGGGGGCCACGACGGTCTCGTCAAGCGCGCTCAGGCCGATATTCCAGATCATACCGCTTCAAAAGGCCTTCAAGACCGCGAGCTCCATAACTATCCTCTCGACAGGCCGCCCGGAATTCGGCGCGGACGGCGACATATTCCTCGCCGACTGCGGGGTAATCCCCGAACCCGACGAGCGGCAGCTCTGCGACATCGCCCTGACGACGGGAATGCTCGCCAACCAGCTCACCCTCCAGACGCCGAGAATCGCTATGCTCTCGTTCTCCTCGAAGGCGTCCACCTCCGCGCACCCGAGCGTCGTAAAAGTCAAGGCGGCGACCGCTCTCGCCCACGACAAGGCAAAGCGCGACATGCTCGACATGGAGATTGACGGGGAACTCCAGGTGGACGCCGCCCTCAGCCCGGAAGTCGCGCGCCTCAAAAACATTTCGAGCTCCGTGGCCGGCAAGGCGAACGTCCTGATTTTTCCGGATCTCGACAGCGGCAACATAGCCTCGAAAATGATAAAGGTTTTGTCGCCGGACATCGAATGCTACGGCCAGATACTAACGGGCATGACGAAGCCCGCCGCCCAGATTTCGAGGGGTTCGAGCGTCCCGAACATCTTCGGCACGAGCGTAATCGTCGCGGCCCAGGCCGTGGACCGCAGGTTCATAGACATAGACCTGGAACTGCACTCGTAGCCGCCCCCGCGCCGGGAGTCGGAAACCCGCGGATTTCGCGGAAGGAAAAGCCGCGCCTGGGGGCGCGGCTTTTTAGCGGGCGTCCAAAACCGCGGAGGCGCCGGGCCGCCCGCAACCCCCGGAGCCGTCAGCCCTTTCGCCCGCCCGCGCGCGCGGGGGGCGCGGAAGTCACCAGGTACACTCCCGCAAACACGAGCGCGGCCGCCGCGGCCTTCTGCCATGAAAAACTGTCCTGCCCCAGCCATATCGCAACCATGGACGCCACGAACGGCTGAATGTAGTTGTACATCGCCATGGTGGTGGGCCTCATGCGCTTTATGGCCATCGCTATCAAAAGGTACGTAAGAAAAGTCGCCCCCGCCACGACGTACGAAAGCATGGCGGCCGCCTCCCAGCCGAAACTCCCCTTGAACGCCCCGGGCGCGCAAAGGACGGACGGGGTGACGGGCAGGAGCATCGCCGAGGCGAACAAAAACATCCACTTCATGAGCGTCACCGGGGAATGGCGGGAAGTCAGCGGCTTGGACATAGCAAAATACACGGCCGACGAAAATCCGCTGAGCAGAATCAGGAGGTCGCCCGAAACCGTGCCGGCCGACCCGGCCGAACTCCCCGCCGAGAGCACGAGCCATATCGCGCCCGCCGCCCCCGAGAGCACCCCGGCCGACTTGCGGGCCGTGACGGGATCCCCCATGAAAGCCGCGGAAATCAGCAGCACCATGAGCGGCGTCATCGTCACTATCACCGACGCGTCCACCGGGGAGGTCATTCCGAGCCCGCAAATGAACACCCCCTGGTTCATGACCACCCCGAAGAGCGAAAACACGAACATCAGCCCGAGATCGCGGCGGCCGACCCTGTCGCCCTTCACGAAAGCCGACGCCAGCCAGAACAGCGCGGCCGCACCCCACATGCGCGCCAGCGTCAGCACTTCGCCCGAGACGCAGCTCGCCACCAGGCATTTTGAAACCGGTATGTATACGCCGAAAATTACGTTCGCCGCAAATATGCAAGCGTGACCCTGCAGCCGCTCTCTTGTCATGGGGAAAAAGTTAAAAGGCCCCGAGTATTCCCCCGTAGGGGATTCTGTCAAGCCGCTTGTGGGTATAGGGGCAAAAGGGCGGGCCGTATCCGTAAAAAGAAAGCCCTTGACACCATCTGTTTACACCGCTTAAAAATTAAAGCCATGAACAGCGGCATGGCAATTTCCACACTTTTGATCGCGGGCGCCTCGGCGCAGGCGTTTGCGGCGAGTTTCCTCTTCACCGGAAGTTCGGACGGCGACATATCCAACTACCAAAACTACTACGCCCTTTCCTCCGGCAGCTCCAACGACGTCTACTCCAGAGCGATATACCTCTACCCCATGGATTACGACGGCGACATGAAGGCAAACTGCCCCGAACCGCAGGGCGGAATCTACGCAAAGTACGAGGCCGCGGCCTCCGCGCCCGGGGCGGAAGACACAATATACCTGTATTCGTACATGTTCGCCGACACCTCCGGCGACACCGTCACGTGGGGGTCTTCCGTGAGCGTAAAGTATCCCGTTAGCATAAAAAATTCCCTCGCGGCAGGCCAGCTGCTGATAAGGGGCGGGGCTCCCGTTATTCAACTTGGCGACTCCTCTTCGGCGGAGGGTGAATTTTCCCTCAGCCTCACAAACTTCAAAGCCGGCTATACTCATACCAGCATACTGGTGGCGGACGGGGCGCGCCAGACCAAATTCAGCATAAACGTCTCCGGCGACATCGCCCTGCGCGGCGGAAACAACAATTACAGGTTCGGAAGCGCTTCGGCCTTCATAGATTCGATATCGGCAAACCGCGTCATCAACGAGGGCAACATGATTCTGTTCGCGCGGGGGCTCTCCGTAGGCTCCATGGGCTTCAGAATCACGACTTCCGGAACGCTCACAGTGCACGCGGACAACTCCCTCGCAAACTTCTCGGGAGACTCCGCGCTCATAGATGTCGAGGGAACTTTCGAGAAGTCCGCAAACGCGATAACCTTTGACTTCTCCAACGTCTCGGCCGACGAGATAACGCCCGGGACGTACAACCTCATCTCCGCCGGGGAGCTCGCAGGCTTCGACACTTCCGACGCGCGCAACGACATATCCTCCGAAACGTTCGACTCCATCGCGGCAATGTTTGGCGACAGCGCATCTCTCGCATGGAAAGGCAACGCGCTCCAGCTTACGGTGGTTCCCGAGCCCTCGGGGATAGCCGCCCTCGCCGGCGCGCTCGCCATCGCCATCGCGGCAGCCCGCCGCCGCAAATAGGCCCCTGCGCCCCGCTTTTCCAATCCCCGCAGGGCCCGCGCCCCGCGGGTTTTTTCTTGACCGCGGCGCGCTGCGGGGCGATATTTTCCGCATATGAAACTCCTCCGAACCGCCGCGCATGCGGCGCTGATTTGCGCATCGCTCCTCGCGGGCGCGTGCTCGTCCGAAGACACCTCCCAGAAGGAATCCGAAAGGAGCACCATAGGGCTGGACTACGCGGGAGAGCCGAAAATTTCGTATGTATTGAACCGCTACATCTCCGATCCCGAGACGCGCTCCATATACGAAGTGTTCACGGGCGAGGAGACGAATTACGGCAAGCTCGTCATGCGCACGCAGCCCGGTAGTAGGGCCGGAATGTACTTTTTCGTGATGTTCGGATACGATCCCGACGACATCGCCCTCGCCTGCTCTTTCGAGCTCTCGGTGGATTCCACGGAAGACCCCAAGACCCGCACCTACAAGTTTACGGTGCCCGAAACCCACTCCGTGACGCGCGAAATCGTCCTCGGCGTGACGGGCTCCGACTGGCCGTGGCCGAAGGGGCGAGTCAACGCGTGGAAGCTCGTGCTGAAATCCCCGTCCGGAAAGGTTCTCGCCCAAAAGCAGTCGTGGCTATGGGAATACGCCGGCGGCGGGAAACCCGCCTCCCCGAATCACGGGGAAAGCGGGCAAAAATAGGGGAAGCCCATGCAAAGGCGCTTTGAATGGCTCCCATTTGAGAGGCTCGACGGGATTTTTTTCGAGGAAAGGGACTTCCGCGAAACGCTCGACGGCGGGCAGGCTTTCACATGGGTGGAGCTCGGCGCGGCCCCTCCCGGGTTTGCCGCCGCGTACGAGGGGGTGTTCGGCAAAACCGCCCTGCGCGCCGCGCTCGACGGGGCCGGCAGAGTCCACATTTCCCGGCCGTCGGACGCCCCGGAGGGCGCGGCGGAAAAATTCCTCGAATATATGGACGCCGGAACCGACTACGCCCCCATACGCGCTGCCCTGCTCAAAACCGGCGACGCCAACATCGCCAAGGCGCTGAAAATATGGCCTACCCTGCGGATTTTGAGGCAGTCCCCCGCCGAGGCGATTGTCTGCTTCATATGCTCGTCGAGCAAGAGGATAGTGCAGATAAAGCAGTGCGTCGCCCTCCTCTCCGAAAAGCTCGGCGAATACGCCGGCGGCGGAAGGCGCGCCCCGCCGTCATTCGGCGCGATAGCCGCGGCCCCCTTGGAGACCCTCCGCGAATGCAAGCTCGGCTTTCGCGCGCGCTACCTGAAAGAGTCCGCGGAAAAAATCGTCTCCGACGGATTCGACCCCGATTCCCTGCGCAAAATCCCCTACGCGGAGGCGAAAAAATACCTGACCTCCCTTAGCGGGATAGGCGACAAGGTCGCCGACTGCATACTGCTCTTCGGGGCGTCGCGCTTTGAGGCGTTCCCAGTGGACACGTGGATAAAGCAGGCGATGACCGGCCTCTACTCGACTCCCCAGAACGCCGACAAAATACGCGAATTTGCCGCCGCGCGCTTCGGAAGGCACGCGGGCTTCGCGCAGCAGCTGATATTCGCTGCAATCAGGAAAAATCTGTTTTAGCCCCAAAAACTGTTTGTATAACCGAGGGGGTTTCGTACAATTTCGCCCGTTTGAATTTTATGGACAGGAAGCTGAACAGACAGGAAATCGAGGCGCTGATGCCGCACGGGGATCCTTTCCTTTTCATAGACTCCGCGGAAATCGGAATCGGCTCGGCCAAGATGAGGTACCAAATCAGGGGTGACGAATTCTTTTTTAAAGGGCACTTCAAAGGCAATCCCGTATTCCCCGCAACCCTAATGCTCGAAGCCGTCGGGCAGCTCGGGGTGCTCTACCTGCTCGCCTCCCCCGATCCTGCCATAGGCGGGGAGGTCGACCCCAAAAAAATATTTTTCACGTCTTCGGACAACGCCAGATGCGTCAGAATCTGCCGCCCCGGCGAAACCCTCGACATCGAGCTGAAAGTTTCGCGCATGCGCCGCCCCCTGTTCTTTTTCGAGGGGAAAAGCTCGGTGGGCGGCGAGCGCGCGTCGTTCGTCGAAAAAATCACACTAACATTCGACTACAAAATCCTGACATGAGCAAAAAGAACGTCGCCATAACGGGCCTGGGGTTCGTCACCAGCATAGGCAACGACGCCAAATCCGTCGCCGAAAGCCTCGTAAGCCTCAAAAACGGCATAGAGCGCTACAAGCCCTTCGACGACCCGAAAATTCCAGCAAAGTGCGTCGGCACCGTAAAGAATTTCGACACCGAAAGCTGCGACCCCGAAGACTGGACGTATCCGCCCGAATACCGCGTGCGCCGCGACGTCCTGCGCGGTTTCGCCCCGCACTGCCTCTACGCGTACTGCGCGATGGAGCAGGCGATCAGGGACGCCGGGCTCTCCCCCGAGGAGGTCTCCAATCTAATGACGGGCATGTACACGGCCTCTGCCGGCTCTACTGGAATGCTGTACCGCCACATGCAGAAGATGGACAAGGTAGGCCCCCTGCGCTGCTTTCCGTTTGCGATAGTCTGCTCTATAGTCGGCACCCTCTCCTTCAACCTCGTATCGGCCTACAAGATAAAGGGCGCGAGCTGCGGGTTCGCCTCAGCATGCGCCAGCAGCGCGCACGCCATGGGATTTGCCCACGACGAAATCGCATGCGGCCGCCAAAAGAGAATGTTCGTCGTCGGCGGCGAGGACGGCGACCTGCGCACGCTCCTGCCGTTCGTCGGAATGAGGGCGCTGAGCGTCAATCCCGACCCGGAGACGGCCTCGCGGCCCTTCGACAAAAACAGGGACGGCTTTGTCGGAACCGGAGGGGGGGTCGTCGCCGTGCTCGAAGACGAGGACAGCGCGCGCGAGCGCGGGGCGAAGATTTACGCGCGAATGCTCGGCTGGGGGCAGGCCAGCGACGGCTACAACGTCGCAATCCCCCAGCCCGACGGCGCCGGGGTGGCGAACGCCGCGAGGCTCGCGCTCGCAAGCGCGGGAATTTCGCCCGACGAAGTTGGGTACATAAACGCCCACGCGACTTCCACCCCGATGGGAGACGCGGCCGAGATGAAGGCCATAAAATCGGTTTTCGGGGCGTCGCCCGGGGCTATGATAAGCTCCACCAAGGCGATCACCGGCCACGGGCTCTCGCTCGCGGGCGTCATGGAGGCGGCCTTCTGCGCGCTGGCGATGAAAGGGGGCTTCACCCCCGGCTCCGCCCACATATCCGATCCGGATCCCGAAACCGAGGGGCTCAACATCATCACCGAGACGCAAATGCGCTCCCCGGACATTTCAATGTCGCTCTCCAGCGGCTTCGGCGGCGCGAACGTTGCGATAGTCCTCCAAAAGGCGTGAGATGATCTGGCTATACAGGGCGCTGTTTCTTCCCGCGCTGCTGCTCTCCGCCCCGTACTACGGGTTCAGAATGCTCCGCAGGGGCGGATACGGCCTCGACTTTTCGCACCGCTTCGGGCGGCAGAAAAATCTCCCGCCGCCCGCCGAGGGGAAGAGGCGGATTTGGATCCAGGCCGTGAGCGTCGGCGAAGTCGAGGCGCTCGCTCCGCTCATAGACCTGCTGAACGCGCGCGGCGGCGTCGAAATCGTCGTCACCACGACTACCAGCACCGGATACGCCGTGCTGCGCAAAAAGTACGCCGGCAAAATTTTCTACGCGGGAATTTTCCCGTTCGACTTCCTCCCGTTTTCGAGAAGCGCGTGGAACAGGATAAAACCCGACGCGGTTGCCATGATGGAGGGCGAGCTCTGGCCGGAGCACCTGCACCGCGCCGCCGAGAGGAAAGTCCCGGCGCTCCTGATAAACGCGAGGATGTCCGACAGGAGCTTTCGGCGGTATTCGCGCTTTCCGTTCGTCGCGCGGCGGCTGCTCGACAAGCTCTCCCTCGTCGCGGCTTCGGGCGAGCCCGACATGGGCAGATTCCTGTCGCTCGGCGCGGACCCCCGCAGGACATTTTGCGCCGGCAACCTGAAATTCGACTCCAAGCCCGCCGAAGTGCTCGACGAACGCGGAAGGCGGGAGCTGCGCGAACAGCTTGGGTTTGAAGCGGGCTCGCTCGTTCTGCTGGGTTCGTCCACATGGCCGGGCGAGGAGGAGATGCTGCTGCGCGCGGCGGCAAAACTGCGCGCGCAGGGCATCGACTGCCGCCTGCTGATCGTACCGCGGCATGCGGAGAGGAGGGCCCAGATAGCCGAGCTCATAAAAAACCTCCCCCACTGCGTCAGGAGCGTTGCGCCGCGCGCCCCGAAGGGGACGCTCGCGTACCTTGCGGACACTACGGGGGAGCTGCGCACTCTGACGCAGGCGGCGGATCTCGCGTTCATAGGGAAATCTCTGCCGCCCAACGACGGCGGGCAGACCCCGATAGACTGCGCCGCCCTCGGGGTTCCGATGGTCTACGGCCCGAACATGACGAACTTCCGCAGGATATGCCTGACGCTTGAGGAGTCCGCCGCCGCCGTAAAGGTTCCGAACGCCGGCGAGGCTGTCGCGGAAATCGCTCGGCTTGCGAAAAATCCGAACCTGCGCGCCACGCTCGCCGACGCCGCGAAGAGGTGGCACTCCTCCAACATAGGCGCGGCGCAAAGGGACTTCGAGGCGGTCTGCAAATTTTTGTGGCGCGCGTAGGGCGGGAGCCCCGCCGCGGGCAACGGGCCGCGCGCAAGCTTTCGGCGCCGCGAATTTATAAGTTGACGCGCGGGGTCAAAGATGCCTTTATTGTGCGAAAATGCGCCCGGATCGGGGCGGAAAACCCATCATAGAGATGTCGGCGGAACTGATAGCAAACTACATAGAAACTTTCGCGGCCTGTTCGCAGGCGTACCCGATGCTCTTCTGCCTCTTCATATTCGTCTTCATGACGATAGAAAGCTCTTTTATCCCCTTCCCCAGCGAGGTGGTGATGATACCCGCGGGGTTTCTCGTCGCCAGATACGACATGCTCACCGGCTCGCACGCGCTCGACCTGCTCGCCATAATATCCATAGGCACGGCAGGCTCCATAGCGGGGGCGTTCGTAAACTACGGGCTCTCCGCAAAGCTCGGCAGGCCTTTCCTGCACAAGTACGGGAAATACTTTTTCCTGAAAGAGGCCGCCCTCGACCGGGCCGAGGAAATTTTCCGCGAATACGGCGAAATCGTGACTTTCGTATGCCGCCTGCTACCCGCCATACGCCAGCTCATATCAATTCCCGCGGGGCTCTCGCGCATGAGCATAGGCCGCTTCACGCTATTTACGGGTCTTGGGGCGGGAATTTGGACGGCGATCCTATCCGCGGTCGGATACTATTTCGGCTACCTTTCCGGCGACATCACGTATACTGAACTTATCCGCAAGGGCACCGACATCGTGAACGAGAACTACCTCTGGATTATCGCCGGCCTCGCGGCCGCGGTCGCGGCCTACGCCGCCCTGCACCGCAAGATAATGGGGAAAAAGCGCGCGTAGGAGGGAAACCTCATGGGAAAGATCAGGGAAAAATTCAGCGCGCTCTACGGTAAAATAGTCGGCGAACAGGCTACGCCGGAATACATAGCGCGCGGCTGGGCGATAGGCATGTTTTGGGGCTGTATCTGCCCGTTCGGATTCCAACTTCTCTTCTCGATACCGACGTCCTTCGCGCTCAAAGGCAGCAAAATCGGCGCGACTCTGGGAACCTTCATAACAAACCATTTTACGATTTTCCTGATATACCCGCTGCAATGTTACATAGGCTGCCTGCTGATCGGCAAAAATATAGGCTACGCGGAGATAAAATCCGCGATGTCGGACGTCATAACGGCGCAGAGCTACGACGCGCTGATGAAAACCGGCGCCGATCTCGTCGCGGGATTCCTCGTAGGCGGACTTCTGTTTGCGGCCGTGATGACCCCGTTGACCTATTTCGCGGTAAGGGAAATGGTGGTAAGCTACAGGCGCAAGCGCGGCCAAATCTGACGCCCGTGCCCGGAAGCGGAGATTGCACCCCCGCATTTCATACATGCCGCGCCGCTTCCCCCTCTATCCGCGCCACTTTTACCCCGACCCCCCCAAAAAAAATTCCGAAAAAAACACGCTGGATTTCCGCGCGGCGGAAACAATAGTTAAAAATTTTGCTTGACATGTTAGTTTAGTCTAACTTTTATCGCGCAAAAAACAGGGTTCTTTTCAAAATTTCCCCCGCCCCCGCGCTCCGCAAAGCGCGCGAAAATGCGCGCCACGGGCGCGGGGTTTTTAGGGGGAGAAATGTTAGACAAATCTAATTTATTCAAATCCCCCTTCGCTCCGGGCGGGCGAAGGGCGCGAAAAAAATTCCCAACGCAACAGGCAATGGAAAAAGACACACAATCGAAAAATTCCGAAAGCGAAAGGCAGCTGACGCTCGCCGACCTCCCGGTCGGCGCGACGGCCTCCGTCGTCAAAATAATCCCGAACTCCCGCGGTGAAAAAAAGTTCTCCGACGTCGGAATCGTTCCCGGAACGGAGCTTGTAATGCAGGCCCACGCGCCGTTCGGAGGGCTGATAAGGGTGAAAGTCATGCAGACGAGCATCGCCCTGCACTCCTCCGACGCGAAAAACATCCTCCTCAAGAAAGGCGGCGAAGATGAAACGCTATAAAATCGCCCTTGCCGGAAACCCGAACTGCGGGAAGACGTCCATATTCAACGCCCTGACAGGCGCGAGGCAGCACGTTGGCAACTATCCCGGCGTCACCGTCGAGAGCAAGACGGGCCGCTTCCGAATGGGGGAGGCCGAAATAGAGCTGACGGACCTGCCGGGCATATACTCGCTGTCGTCGAATTCCCCCGAAGAGGCCGTCGCCTTCGACGAGCTCACCGGCGGGGGGATAGACCTTATAATAAACGTAATCGACGCCTCCGCGCCAAACCGCGGCCTCTACCTCACGACCCAGCTCGCCGAACTGCGCATTCCGATGGTAATCGCCTTCAACATGAGCGACGACGCGCGCAAAAGGGGGATAAAATTCGACCTCCCGAAGCTCGAAAAATACTTCGGAGCACCCATAGCCCTGACTGTGGGGCGCACGCGCGCGGGCGTGGAACCCCTTGCGGAAAAGCTCTCAAAGGCGCTCGGGCGCGCCGGCGCGCCCGGGGTTCCGATGCTCTCCTACGGGGCGGACATAGACGAGTCGCTCGGCGCGGTGGCGGACAAAATAGCCTCTCTCGGAATCGAAAAATACGCGCACATACCGCCGAGGTTTTTCGCGGCAAAGCTGCTTGAGAGCGACGCGTGCACGATGAAGATCCCCGAGCTCCGCCCCGCGTGGAAGGAGGCCGCCGCGCAGATAAGGCACCTTTCCGACATACACGCAATAGACGACACCCCGACCTTCATGGCGGACAGGAGGTACGCAATGGTCTCGGGGGCGTGCCGCGAGGCGGTGTCCTCGTCAGGCGAAAAGCGGCGCGAAATTTCCGACGCCATAGACCTGGCGCTGACCAACAAGTTTCTGGGGCTTCCGCTCTTTCTGGCTATAATGTACGCGACCTTCTGGTTCACCTTCACCTGCGCCGACCCTATAATGGGCTGGATAGAGGAGCTCTTCGGAGGACTCTCCGACCTGGTGAAGTCCGCATGGGGCGGCGAAACACTGCCATACCTGCGCGACCTCGTCACCGACGGGATAATCGGCGGAGTGGGAGGGGTTGTCGTATTTCTGCCGAACATACTTTTTATGTTTCTGGCGCTCTCGCTGCTTGAGGAGAGCGGATACATGGCCCGTGCGGCGTTCGTCATGGACGGGATAATGCGCAAATTCGGGCTTCAGGGGAAGTCGTTCGTTCCGCTTGTCCTCGGGTTCGGGTGCAGCGTGCCCGCGATAATGGCCGCGCGCTCAATAGAGTCCGAGCGCGACAGGAAAACCACCATAATGATCCTTCCGCTGATGAGCTGCAGCGCCCGCCTGCCCATTTACGCGCTGATAATCCCCGCGTTCTTCGCGCCCGAATTTCAGGCGCCGATGATGTGGGCGATATATCTCATAGGAATAGCGGTCGCGCTCGCCGCCGCCCGGGTCCTGAAAAGCACCGCTTTCAGGGGCGAGGGCGAGGTGTACCTGATGGAGCTGCCGCCGTATAGAATGCCCACGCTGCGCAGCCTGCTGCTTCACATGTGGGACAAGGGGAAGGTATACCTTCGCAAGGCCGGGACCATAATCCTCGCCACCTCCGTCGTGCTCTACGTATGCAACACCTTCCCGGAAAAGGAAAAATTCTCCAAAGACTACGATGCCCTCATAGAAAAGGCCTCCGCCGCCGCCAGGCTCGACTCCGGCAAAATAAAAATTCTCGAAAGCGGCGGGCTGCTCTCCAAAGGCGAAATCGACCGGATAGGCGGCGGCGCGATACCCCCGGAAATCCTCGAATCCCTCTCCGGCAGAAACCCCTCCCCCGAGCAAAAGGCGGTTATAGAATCCGCGGAGGCGGCGGACGCCGCCGTCGCCGCGCTCGAAAACGAGAGGGGGGCGGAAGCGCTCGAATACACCGTCTCCGGCAGGATAGGCAGGTTTTTCGAGCCCGTATTCAGGCCGATAGGCTTCGATTGGAAGCTCGCCACCGCAAGCATCGGCGCGCTCGCGGCCAAGGAGGTGTTCGTCGCCCAGCTGGGCATACTTTACGCCGAGGGCGAGGCCGACGAAGAGAGCGCGACCCTGCGCGAAAAGCTCGCGGCCGCGTACACGCCCCTGCAGGGATTCTGCATAATGCTCTTCTGCCTGCTTTCGATACCGTGCCTGGCGACCCTCGCCATCATCAGGCGGGAACTCAACTCCTGGCGCGCGCCGGTGCTCGAGGCGGCGATGCTCTTTTCAATCGCCTACGCGGCGACATTTGCGGCATACCAGATCGGAACGCTGCTGGGCATAGGCACAAAACTTGTAAACTGAAAAATGCGTTTTATGGAAAAGGCGACAATCATTCTGATAGCGATTCTGGCCGCGTGCTGGCTGATATTCCGCTTCTCTAAAAAGCTCAGGAAAAGCGCCGGAAGCGGCGAATGCTGCAGTTGCGGATGCTGCGGCGCCTGCGGAGGCGGGAAAAATCGCAAGAAGGAAAATTTGGAAATGAAATAGTCTGTTATAATCGTCAACGCCGCGAAGCTACCATGACTTCGCGGCGTTTTTTTTGGCGTGTTTCAGGCGGGCGCAAGGCTAAAAATAGCCGAGGCTTCCGGGCGGGGAAACGCAAGCTCTCCGCCGCCTTCTCCGGAGACGATGTTTGAAAGACGGGATTGGAAACGGAAGAAACGGGAAATGCCGGGAAATAATGGGAAACTGCGAAAAATTAGAGGCTTCGCCTATTCCGAAAAAACCAAGGCGGGGCGGGCTTGGCGCCCGGATTGAGTCTGGGAACTTTTTGCGCAGACACCCCAAATGAAACAAAATTTGGAAAGGCTTTTTACCCAGGTTT